>CALEMV010000402.1 GCA_937910655.1 uncultured Solobacterium sp. | reverse complement strand
GCATAGATCCTCCTAAATTGTATGCATGCTATTGAAGATATCTTCATGCATGACATGCACTTTCAAATGATGTTCATTTCCAGCAGTCTCTAAATCATCTGCTACCTTACGGAAATTTTCTTCATTACTAGGTACTTCTACAATCATAATCATTGTAAATAGATCCTGTAATACCGTCTGCGTAACATCAACAATATTAATTTCTCGTTCAGCACACTTTGTAGCAACGTATGCTAGAATACCTGGTTTGTCTTTACCAACAACTGTAATGACCGCTCTCATATTATCTCCTTTATTCAGCTTGTAATTTTTCTAGTGACAAGCCACAGTAATATAATTCCATCTGCAGGAATAATTTTGTCTTCTTAATAAACTCAACCGTACTTTCTTCGCAGATTGATGTTTGACTATTATTTCTAAAGTCATACTGACATGCACCTAAGCTTCCATTATCACCTTTCCAACTATATACATAGGTGATAGAACGATTGCTATAAGTGAATGTCTTGTTCGCAAAATCGATGCGGTAACTTTCATTCTCATTGAATTTATTGCTGTAGACATCTTCAGATTCTTTTGTGTAATTAAGACGTGAAACTAGTCTCTTTTTGAAGGTTGCTGTAACTGTATCCTCTTCAGAATCATCATCTGTCGTTACTGTTTGGATTGAACTTGTATCAATGTCTTTGTAATAAACATATGAACTTTCAGCTTGTTTTGTTTCATCACTGATAGATGCTGTTGTTTCACCAAATTTTAAATAGTTTATTTCACTTTCATATTTGATATTTACTGCCTGACCGTTTGTCGTGATTGTAGTGTTAAATACTGCTGTTTCTTTAATATAGTGCTGTTCTTCATCAAATGACACATGAATTTCATTACTTGTGACATCAAATGAATCAAAATTCTTTAAACCATAGGAATCATATCGATTTAAGAAAATTTCTTTTGCACGTTCTGCTTGAAGTTGTATCGTATACTCATTTTTATCTTTCTTAATAACTGCGATATCTTCTGCCTCAAATACATATGGATCAAGTGGTACTAGCATCGTCTTTTTCAGATTACTAAAATCCATATCCTCATAGTAATTTACAGAGTTATATGTGTTATACAACCTACCACCGTAGTAATTACCATTTAGTTCTGATAACATCCCATTCGCATTAATATGTTGCTCATAATGGGCAGTATCACCATCTACCTCTAATACTCCATCCATAAGATATGTATCTAGTGTTTTATCACTATAAGTCATCGTATATTTTGACTGTACACTTACTGTCCACGAAGATTCAATCTTACGATTTTTTAGTGCTGTAGTATATTCTCCTAGTGTAGAATCATCTGCCTGAACCGTTTGTTCTACATTTGATTGTTGTATAGTGCGCTGACTACATCCTGCCAATAATAGTGCAGTAACACATAATATTTTTATCATTTTCATATGTAATTATTATATCAATCTTTAAACTCTTATACGATAGAAAGCCATCAAATCTTAAGATAAAAAAAGACCATATATCATTGATATACGGTCTATCTTTTTGATTAAACTAATTCGATATAAGCCATTGGAGCAGCATCGCCACGACGAACACCTGTCTTAACAACACGTGTATAACCGCCCTTACGATCAGCATACTTAGGAGCTACTTCTTCAAATAACTTCTTTAATACTGTCTGTCCTGTCTTCTCATCAGCTACAACATTTCTTACGAAAGCAGCAGCTTGACGACGAGCAGCTAAATCACCCTTCTTACCTAAAGTGATTAACTCGTCAACTACAGATCTCATATCTTTAGCTTTAGCTTCTGTTGTTTCTACCTTGCCATACATGATGACAGAAGTAGCTAAGTTTCTCAACATAGCTTTGCGGTGATCAGCATTTCTGCCGAATTTACGATTCCACATAAACGTTCCTCCTGTTAATCAAAGGATTTGAAGCCCAAACCAAGTTCAATGAGCTTATCCTTAACCTCTTTTAATGATTTCTTACCGAGGTTACGGACTCTCATCATTTCATCCTCGGTCTTTTGTGTCAGTTCATCAACTGTCTGAATTCCGGCACGTTTTAAGCAGTTGTAAGAACGTACAGATAAGTCAAGATCTTCAATCATCATCTGTTGTCCCTTACTTGGCTGCTCTGTATTACCTTCCTTAAGTACTTCATCCATTTGTAGTACTTCATCGTTAATACCAGCAACGATATCTAAGTGATCAATTAAAATCTTAGCTGCCATTGCAATCGCCTTTTGTGGATTGATAGAACCATCAGTCCAAACTTCGAGTGTAACAGCATCATATTTAACATCTTCACCTACACGTGTTGGTTCAACGTTGTAAGCAACTTTTTCAACTGGTGTGTAAATAGAGTCAGTAAATACTGTACCAATTCCTTGAGAGGAACCTTGGTTTAGTTGCTTGTTTAAATCAGCACTAATGTAACCACGGCCATTCTTAGCCTTTAATTCCATCTCTAATGTTACGTCTTTTTCTAGGTGCGCAATCTCCAAGTCTTTGTTAATAACTTCAACTTGAGCTGGGCAAATAATATCACCAGCAGTGATTGTGCATGGTCCCTTCGCAGAGATCTGTAATGTATAGACCTCATCGTCCTCAATCTTCATGACTAACTGCTTTAATTGCAAGATAATCATGGAAACGTCTTCTCTCACACCTGGGATAGATGTAAATTCGTGGTATACGCCATCAACCTTGATGGAGAATACTGCGGCTCCCGGTAGGGATGAAAGCAGGACCCTGCGAAGCGCATTCCCGATTGTTGTACCAAATCCTCTCTCTAATGGAGAAAGGACAAACTTACCATAATTTTCAGATTCTACATATTCCTGTACTTCGAAATCGGCGCGTTCAAATTTTTGCATGCTTCAATCCTCCTGTTCTAATGATTATCCACGCGGTCTCTTTGGCGGACGGCATCCGTTATGAGGGATCGGAGTTACATCATTAATAACGGTAATCTCTAAACCTGCTGTCTGTAAAGAACGAACTGCTGATTCACGACCAGCACCTGGTCCCTTAACATTTACTTCTACGCTCTTCATACCCTGTTGAACAGCTGCTTTACCAGCTGCTTCAGCGCATAACTGTGCAACATAAGGAGTTGACTTACGTGAACCCTTATAACCTAATGCACCAGCTGAGCTCCAAGAAATAACGTTACCTGCTTCATCAGAAATAGTAACGATTGTGTTGTTGAATGTTGAATGAATATGAGCAATACCTTTTGCTACATTGCGGCGGGCCTTCTTCTTACGAATCACAGCGCCTTTTTTCTTTGTGTTAGCTGCCATTATACCCTCCTATTACTTCTTCTTATTAGCGACAGTACGACGTGGACCTTTTCTTGTACGAGCATTTGTACGTGTACGTTGTCCACGAACTGGTAATCCTCTTCTATGACGGATTCCACGGTATGAACCGATTTCCATTAGTCGCTTGATATCTAATGCTCTATCACGGCGGAGGTCACCCTCAGTCTTAATAGCATCAATCTTTTCACGGATTGCAGTTTCCTGTGCATCCGTTAAGTCGTTTGTACGTGTGTTTTCGTCGATTCCACAAGCAGCAAGGATATTCTTAGCTGTTGTAGGGCCGATTCCATAAATGTATGTCAATGATACGCCGATAACTTTGTTACGCGGAATATCGACACCAGCAAAACGTGGCATATTTAGTTATCCTCCCTTTAATTAACCCTGTCTCTGCTTATGCTTAGGGTTTTCGCAGATGACCATAACAACGCCCTTGCGCTTGATCACTCTGCACTTATCACAAATTGGTTTTACAGATGGTCTTACTTTCATTTTTATTTGCCTCCTGGACAATTCTACCAAAAACTTTTACTTATGTCTGTAGGTAATTCGCCCACGTGTTAAATCATATGGTGAAATTTCAACGGTGACCCGGTCTCCCGGTAAAATGCGAATGTAGTTCATACGGATTTTACCAGCAACGTGGGCACGGATCTCGTGACCATTTTGAAGCTTCACCAGGAAATTTGCATTTGGAAGTGTTTCTTCCACAATGCCATCAATTTCAATAACGTCCTGTTTGCTCATCTTACTCACTTTCTTTATATGAGTTCTGGAAAGGGAAATCAATCCCTTTCCAACTCAGTATTTTTTAAGCATTCTTCTCAAGAGCTTTTTTAATATCTTCAAATACTTTCTCTGGTTTTTGTGCAGCATCAATATGAGTAACTACACCCTTTTGATCATAATAATCAATAACCGGTTTTGTACTTGATTCATAACCTTCCATACGAACCTTTAACTGTTCAACTGTATCATCTTTACGCTGTTGAAGTTCGCTTCCGCAAACATCACATACGCCTTCAACTTTACTTGGATGATTATGAATATGATAAATTGCCCCGCACTTTGGACAGATGCGACGTCCTGTAATTCTTTCTTCAAGAATTTCGAACTTCACCTGTAAGTCGATGACAGCATCAACTTCTTTACCAATCTTCTTAGCAATCTTGTCAAAGACTTCAGCCTGTACTAATGTACGTGGGAAGCCATCTAAGAGATAACCATTTGCACAGTCTGGTTGTTGAATACGATCTTCAACCATTGCATTGATTAAATCATCTGGTACAAGTTTACCTTGATTCATATAGCTTTGAGCCTCAAGGCCTAAAGCTGTGCTGTTACGCACATTCTCTCTTAGCATATCGCCAGTAGAGATGTGTGCAATATTGTATTCCTTTAGGATTAGGTCAGACATTGTGCCTTTTCCTGCTCCTGCAGGACCCATGATCAGAATATTCATATCTTATTACCTCTTTCCAAACTTATCTCAAGAATCCCTTGTACTGTTTCTGTGTTAACTGACCCTTCAATTGTTTTACAGTCTCCATTGCGACACCGACAACAATGATGATACCAGTTCCACCTACAGCAGTTGCTTGGGATAGTGGAGTAAACATGGTTAGTAAATAAGGAACTACAGCAATTAGTGTCAATCCAATTGCGCCAAGTACTGTAATTCGGTTCAATACCTTATGCAGATATGTCTTTGTCTCATTACCTGGACGAATACCAGGAATATAGGCACCAGACTTACCAAGGTTTTCAGCAACCTTTTCTGGATCTACCTGCAAGTCAGTATAGAAGAATGTGAACAGGATTGTTAATACTGCATAGAGTCCAAGACCGGTTGGTGTACTCAATGAGAGCCACTGGTTTAGTTTATTATACAGGTCAGTATTAATAAAACTAATTACGATCTGTGGAGCCATCATAATACTCTGTGCAAAAATGACAGGAATTACGGATGCACTATTAATTTTGAGTGGTAAGAATGTAATATCGCTACCACTACGTGCTGCGGAACTGTTTGTATACTGGATAGGAATCTTACGTACTGCTGTTTCCATAATAATTACGAAGACAACAACCGCTAGATATAGGACACAATACAATGCGAACTGTAGAATTCCATTGAATAGTTCACCTTGTGTTGTTCCACCAGCAAGAATCTGATACACCTGCATGAACGCTGCTGGCATATTAGAAACAATACCCGCGAAAATAATAATGGATAAACCATTACCGATACCCTTCATTGAAATACGGTCACCAATCCAGATGAGGAACATGGAGCCCGCAGTCATGACGGTTGCAGTATATAAGTAACCTGAAAGATTTGCATTTGTCAGGACGTTATACTGCTTATCGAATCCATATACCAAGGAATATGCTTGAACAAATGCCAATACAACTCCTAGGTATCTAGTAATTCGTTCAATTTTCATTCGTCCTGTCTGTCCAGATTTTGTCAGTTCCGTTAATGACGGAATAACATCCATGGATAACAACTGAATGATAATACTTGCTGTGATATATGGTGTGACACCCATCGCAAAGATGGATAATCTTTCAAGTGCACCACCACCCAGCATATTCATTATGCTGAGTAGTGAGTTATTTGCAAGTGATTGAGCTAGCGTTTCCGTGTTAACACCCGGAACAGGTAGAGCAGCTCCGACGCGATAGATCAGCAGCATTGCTAAAGTAAAGAATATTCTATTGCGAGTTTCCTTATTCTTAAACAAGCTGACGAACGTATGCATCATATTAGAGAACCTCTACTTTTCCGCCTGCTGCTTCAATAGCACTCTGTGCTGTCTTTGAGAACTTCTCAGCCTTAACAGTGAGTTTCTTCTCAAGCTTACCGCAACCAAGTACCTTAACACCATCGAGGTGCTTCTTAACAAGGCCTGCAGCCTTAAGAGCTTCGTAATCAACTGTTACACCGTCTTCGAACTTATTTAAATCCTCAACGTTAACAATTGCATACTCCTTGCGAGTATAGTTTGTGAAACCTCTCTTAGGCATTCTCTTGAAGAATGGTGTCTGTCCACCTTCAAATCCAATCGCAACACCACCGCCGCTACGAGCGTTCTGACCTTTGTTACCCTTTCCGGAAGTCTTACCTGTACCGGAACCTTGGCCACGACCGATTCTCTTTCTGTTAGAGCGGGAACCTTCTGTATATGTTAATTCATTTAGTTTCATCAGGACCCTCCTTATCGAATCTCAGCGACTTTCTTATCGCGAGTCTTAGCAATTTCATCTACTGTACGCATACCCTTTAATGCTTCTAATGTTGCGTAAACAACATTGACAGGTGTACGTGAACCGATAACCTTAGAAAGGACATCAGATACACCAGCAAGCTCTAATACGGAACGTACTTCACCACCGGCGATAACACCAGTACCAGGTGCAGCTGGAGCTAAGAATACAGTTGTTGAACTGTGCTTGCCCTTAATTGCATGTGGAACTGTACGGTAGTTATCAACGAGGTTAACGCTGAATACATTCTTTGTAGCTGCTTCTGTAGCCTTCTTGATAGCATCTGGAACTTCGGCTGCTTTACCCATACCGAATCCGATTCTACCCTTCTTATCACCAACAACAACTAGTGCTGCAAAGCGCATTCTACGTCCACCCTTTACAGTCTTGCTGACACGGTTAATGGAGACTACTACTTCTTCGAACTCTTTTGGTTCGCGTTTCTTGAAACTCTTCTTATCGTTCTGCATTTCGTACTCTCCTTCCTTAGAACTTCAAGCCAGCTTCTCTAGCTGCATCAGCTAAAGCCTGGACTCTTCCGTGATATACATAACCGCCACGGTCGAAACGTACTGCTTCGATCTTAGCTTCTTTGCACTTGTTAGCGATAGCTGCACCAACCTTCTTAGCTGCTTCGATGTTTCCACCGTTCTCAAGCTTTAATTCAAGAGAACTTACAGCACATAAAGTTGTACCTGTTGTATCATCGATTACCTGTGCATAGATGTTTGCATTGGAACGGAATACATTTAGTCTTGGGCACTCAGGAGTACCGTTAACGACCTTACGTACACGCTTATGACGGCGAATACGTTCTGCATTTTTATTTGCTAATTTAATCATTACTTAGTCTCTCCTTTCCCTTACTTCTTGGCAGCTGCAGTCTTACCTTCCTTACGGCGAACAACTTCGTCAACATAACGAATACCCTTTCCACCGTATGGTTCTGGCTTCTTAGTAGCTCTAACTACTGCTGCAAACTGACCTACAATCTGCTTATCAATACCACTTACGTTGATAGATGAAGCATCTGGTACTTCAACCTTAACATCTGATGGTACTTCAAATTCTACTGGGTGTGAGAAACCAACATTAAGAGTTAGTTTATTACCTGATAAAGCTGCACGGTAACCAATACCTACAATCTTCATCTTCTTAACAAAGCCTGTGTGAACACCTTCAACCATGGAAGCTAGCAAGGCACGAGTTGTACCATGTAACTGCTTTGTATGTTTCTCTTCATTTGGACGTTTAACTGTAGCGATACCTTCGTCCACACTGATCTCCATCAATGGAGAGAACTTCTTAGTCAGTGTTCCCTTAGGACCTTTTACAGTCACCTCATTACCTGCACCGATAGTAATTTCTACGCCAGCAGGAACGGTAATCGCTTTATTTCCGATACGTGACATTTTTTATTTCCTTTCTCTAATTACCACACGTAAGCGATAACTTCGCCGCCGATGTGTAATTTGCGTGCTTGTTTGTCTGTCATCATTCCATTTGATGTGGAAATGATAGCAATGCCTAATCCGTTTAATACCTTAGGAATTTCATCACCCTTAGCATAAACGCGAAGACCTGGCTTAGATATTCTCTTGATGCCGCTGATTACACGACCATCTTTGAGAGTAACAACGATCTTCTTTTCAATTCCTTCGCCTGTTACAGCGTAGTTGTCAATGTAACCTTCGCTCTTTAAGATCTTAGCAATTTCAACCTTAACCTTTGAAGCTGGAGCTACGTCAACTGTTGTCATGCGTGCTTGAACTCCATTACGGATTCTTGTAAGCATGTCAGCAATAGGATCTGTCATATTCATCTCGTGCTACCTCCTTACCAGCTTGCCTTCTTAACTCCAGGAATCTGGCCCTTATAAGCCAATTCACGGAAGCAGATACGGCATAATTTGTACTTTCTTAATACTGAATGTGGACGTCCACATCTCTCGCAACGTGTGTACTCGCGTGTGGAGAACTTAGCAGGACGTGACTGCTTAACTTTTAAACTTGTTTTTGCCATTCTCAGCTCTCCTCTTTCTACTTAGCAAATGGCATGCCCATTCCCTTGAGCAATGCATATGCTTCTTGATTAGATTGCGCAGTTGTTACGATAACGATATCCATACCACGAACCTTGTTAACCTTATCGAAGTTGATTTCAGGGAAGATTAACTGTTCCTTAACGCCTAATGTATAGTTACCACGGCCGTCAAATGCTGTAGCACTTACACCACGGAAGTCACGTACACGTGGAAGAGAAATGTTGAATAACTTATCTAAGAATTCATACATTCTTTCGCCACGTAATGTAACCTTACATCCGATAGGCATATCTTCACGAAGCTTGAAGTTCGCAATGGACTTCTTAGCCTTTGTGATTACTGGCTTTTGACCAGCGATTAATGTTAATTCTTCAACAGCTTCGTCGAGAAGTTTTGAATTAGCAATTGCATCACCAACACCCATGTTGATAACAACCTTAACGATCTTTGGTGCTTGCATTGTACTTGTATAGTTGAATTCCTTCATTAAAGAAGGCTTAACTGTTTCCGTGTACTTTTCTAATAAACGGTTCATTATTTCTTGCCTCCTTTAACTTCTGCTCCGGACTTCTTGTAAACGCGAACCTTCTTACCCTTGTCATCTACCTTGATAGATACACGGCTAGCTGCCTTTGCCTTCTTGTCATAGAGCATTACATTAGAAGCATCAATAGCTGCTTCCTTTTCAACAACGCCACCCTCTGGGTTCTGCTGAGTTGGCTTCAAAGTCTTCTTAACAACGTTAACGCCTTCAACGATAACCTTGTTTGTCTTTGGATTAACTGCCTTAACTTCAGCAACTGTTCCCTTGTAGTGACCGCTGATTACCTTGACTGTATCGCCTGTCTTGATTTTCATCGATTCGGCCTCCCTTATAACACTTCCGGTGCAAGGGAAACAATCTTCATGAATCCCTTATCACGGAGTTCCTTAGCAACCGGACCGAAGATACGTGTTCCGACCGGTGTGTTGTCATCCTTGATGATGACAGCCGCATTGTCGTCAAACTTAATGTAACTGCCGTTTTCGCGACGGATACCGTAAACTGTACGAGCAATTACACACTTAACAACCTGACCTTCCTTAACGGATCCGTTAGGTGAAGCTTTCTTAACTGCACATACAACGATATCGCCGATGTTAGCGCGCTTGCGCTTACTGCCGCCTAAACATCTGATAACCAATACTTCTTTGGCACCGGTGTTGTCAGCAACGTTTAATCTGCTTTCATTCTGAATCATATTTTCTCCTCCTGTGCCTTAAAGAATTACTGCTTTTTCAACAATCTTCACTAAGCGGAAATGCTTGTCCTTACTTAATGGTCTTGTTTCCATAACTTCTACAACGTCACCAATACGTGCTTCGTTGTTTTCGTCATGAGCCTTGAAAGTATTGGAATACTTAACACGTCTGCCATATAAAGGATGGCTCTTTGTAGTAGCGATTTCAACGACAATTGTCTTGTCCATCTTATCGGAAACAACTGTTCCGCGAAGGACTTTACGTCTATTTCTTTCTTCCATTTTTAGCCCCTCCTTTATTTAGCCTGCGCACTAGCGCGTTCTGTTAATACTGTCTTAATACGAGCGATAGTCTTCTTGATATCTCTCATTCGAGCAGGATTCTCGAGGTTTCCTGTAGCCTGTGCAAAGCGCAGAGTATACAGTTCTTCCTTCAAAGATGTGACTTCCTTCTCGAGTTCTTCATTACTTAGATCTCTGATTTCCTTCACATTCATGATGTTTATTTAGCCTCCTCTGCTGTCTTCTTTGTAAAGCGTGTCTTTACACAGAGCTTGTTAGCTGCAAGACGTAATGCCTCACGAGCAACTTCTTCGCTTACACCAGCAATTTCAAATAGGATTCTTCCCTTTTGAACTACTGCAACCCAATGGTCTGGGGAACCTTTACCGGAACCCATACGTACTTCCAAAGGCTTCTTTGTCTTTGCAAGTTGTGGGAATACCTTAATCCAAACCTGACCACCACGGTTCATATAACGTGTCATAGCGATACGTGCAGCTTCCAACTGGTTACTGCTTACATAAGCACCTTCATCAGCTACTAATCCGTATTCACCAAATGCTAACTTTGTACCAGCCTTTGACTTTCCTTCATAGCTTAAACGGTGAGGTCTTCTGTATTTTGTTCTATTTGGCATTAACATATTTATTCTTGACCTCCTTTAGCTTCTTCTGCTACAGGAGCAGCTTCTACTTGAGCAGGACGTGCAGCGCGATTGCCTGCTGGCTTTCTGTCATTACGGCCACCACGTCTGTTGTTGTTTCTGCGGTCATTTCTTGCTGGACGGCTAGGAGCCTCTGGTTCCTTAACCATTTGTCCTGGAAGAACTTCACCACGGCAGATCCAAACCTTAACGCCTAACTTACCATAAGTTGTAGTTGCTTCTTCAGCAGCGTAGTCAATATCACTTCTGAGTGTATGAAGAGGAACTACACCTCTTGCATAACCTTCCTGACGAGCGATTTCTGCACCGCCTAAACGACCCTTAGCCAATGTCTTGATACCCTTAGCACCAGAGCGCATTGTCTGTTGGATTGCCTTCTTCTGTGCAATACGGAAGGACTGACGTGCTTCCAACTGTTCACAGATACGACGTGCAACAAGACGAGCATCTAAGTCAGGATTTGCTACAGCAATTACGTCAACCTTAACGTTCTTGCCACCTGTTAACTTAGATAACTTCTTCTTAAGAACTTCCATCTTATCCTTGTCGCCATCTTTTCCAAGCATAGCACCTGGACGAGCACAACGAACGATAACCTTAACGTCCTTCTTGCCTGTACGTTCAATCTCTACGCGAGAGATATATGCGTCCTTTAATTCCTTTTCTAAGAAATTACGAACCTTGACATCTTCGTTCAGAAGATCTCCGAAATCAGCTTTATTTGCGTACCATCTAGAATCCCAGTCACGGATTACGCCGACGCGCATGCCGATTGGGCTAACTTTCTGTCCCATATTCTGACCTTCCTCCCTTACTTCTCATCTGAAACCACAACTGTGATGTGGCTTGTTCTCTTTAAAATCTGTGCTGCATTACCCTTAGCTCTAGGCATGAAACGCTTGAGGACTACGCCTTCATTTGCATAGCAAGCCTTGATATATAGGTTTTCTGCATTTAATTGATTGTTATTTGTTGCGTTGGCTACTGCACTCTTTACAACCTTAGCTACTGCTGTAGCTGCGTGGTTAGGAGTGAACTTTAAGATTGCCAATGCTTCTTCAACGCTTCTTCCACGTACCATGTCTAAGACAAGACGAACTTTACGAGGAGTGAAACGAACTGTCTTTGCTGTTGCTCTTACATCCATGTTATTTTTCCTCCTTACGCCTTCTTGTCGTCGCCATGACCGCCGAACTTACGTGTTGGCACGAATTCACCAAGCTTGTGTCCAACCATGTCTTCTGTTACATAAACTGGAACGTGTTCCTTACCGTTATGAACAGCGAATGTGTGCTCAACGAAGCTAGGGAAAATCGTTGAACGGCGAGACCATGTCTTAATTACTTCATTCTTATGTGCTTCATTCTGTGCTTCAACCTTCTTTAATAAGCTAGCGTCACAGAATGGGCCTTTTTTCAAACTTCTTGACATCTTTTATGTTCTCCTTTCAACTATTTTCCATTACGTCTTCTGACGATGTACTGGTTACTCTTATTCTTTGGCTTACGAGTCTTAACACCCATAGCCTTCTTGCCCCATGGTGTCATAGGTGACTTACGTCCAACTGGCGCTCTACCTTCACCACCACCGTGTGGGTGATCAACTGGGTTCATTGCAGAACCACGTACTGTAGGACGGATGCCCATCCATCTAGAACGGCCAGCTTTACCTAAGTTGATTAAGTTATAATCACCGTTACCAACTGAGCCGACTGTTGCACGGCAGTTGCTGTGAACACGGCGAACTTCACCAGATGATAAACGGAGAGTTACGAAGTTTCCTTCAGAACCAAGGATCTGAGCAGAACATCCAGCAGCACGTGCCATCTGTCCACCCTTACCAGCTGTAAGTTCAATGTTGTGAACTACAGTTCCGTCAGGAATGTTCTTCAATTCCATTGCGTTACCAATCTTGATATCCACTGCTTCACCGGAGATAACTGTGTCACCAACATGTAAGTCAGCTGGGCAGATGATATAACGCTTTTCACCATCTAAATAGTGTAATAATGCGATGTTTGCATTTCTGTTTGGATCATATTCGATTCCAGCAACTTTAGCAGGAACATTGTCCTTGTTTCTTCTGAAGTCGATAATTCTGTACTTTTGCTTAACGCCTCCACCCTGATGACGAGTAGTAATGCGTCCTGTGTTGTTGCGTCCACCCTTTTTGTTTAGTGGAGCAAGCAAGCTCTTCTCTGGAGTTGACTTTGTAATACGGTCATTACTCAGAGTGGACATATTTCTACGTCCGGCACTGGTAGGCTTGTATTTTACGATTGCCATTTTCTTTTACTTTCCTTTCGCAATTTTCCGGAGATAGCGAATTCCTCCGATAGTTAATTCTCTTATTTCTCGCTATTGAAGATATCGATTGAAGCACCCTCAGGTAATGTAACAATTGCCTTCTTATAAGCAGATGTTGTACCTTCGTAGCGGCCCATTCTCTTCTTCTTAGGATGAACGTTAACGATGTTAACGCCTTCTACTTTAATGTTGTAGATTTCCTTGATTGCCTGAGCAACAGAAACTTTGTTTGCATTCTTAGCAACTTCAAATGTTACCTTATTGAAACTATCTTGAAGCTTCATTGTCTTTTCTGTTACGAGTGGTCTAACGATAATGTCACGTGCGCTCATTATGCAAATACCTCCCCAGCTTTTTCAGCAGCCTTTTCTGTGAAGACTACCTTATCAGCATTTACAATGTCATATACGTTTAAGCTTGACACTGTTACAACTAATGCATTTGGAATGTTTCTCATTGAAACATATGCATTGTCGAAGTCCTCATCAGCCTCAGCCACGAATAATGTCTTGCGGTCGAAACCGAAAGCATTCATTAAAGCTACAGCCTTCTTTGTCTTGATCTCATCGAATGATAAGTTTTCAAGAACAGTTAATGAACTTTCCTGAAGCTTTTCACTCAACGCAGAACGTAAAGCTAACTGACGAACCTTACGGTTTAGCTTGAAATCATACTTACGTGGTTGTGGTCCGAATGCAATACCACCGTGTCTCCACTGTGTAGAGCGTGTAGAACCCTGACGAGCACGACCAGTACCCTTTTGACGGAATGGCTTCTTACCTGTTCCAGATACTTCAGCTCTAGTTAATGTAGCGTGTGTTCCCTGTCTTAAACCAGCTTGGTAGACGAGGATCGCATCATACATTGCTTGCTGATTTGGTTCGATGCCAAATACAGCATCAGATAGCTCGATGGACTTAACAGCCTTAGCTTCCTGATTGAATACATCAATTTTAGCCATTGATCAAATCCTCTACTTTCCTTCAGCTTCTGTAGCTACAGGTTCTGCAGCTAATTCAGCTTCGATTGTTTCAGAAACCTTTTCTAGTTCCTCTGCAACAGTAACGCCTTCATAAGAAATTAATTCAGGAACTGAAACTTCCTTAACTGGCTTAACTGTTGTCTTGATAACAACCAATCCCTTACGTGGTCCTGGAACATTACCCTTAACAAGGATGTATCCTTCTTCAGCGTCAACCTTAACGATCGCTAAGTTCTGATTAGTTGTTGTGTAAACACCTTCTTGGCCAGGCATTACTGTGCCCTTGTTAACCACGCCGTTGTTACGACCGTTAGTTGCAAGAGAACCGATATGTCTGTGGTGGCCTGAACCATGTGACATTGGTCCACGGGAAGCGTTGTTACGAACGATAGTTCCGCTGTAACCCTTACCCTTACTTGTTCCCTGTACGTCTACAACGTCACCAGCCTTGAACAAGTCAGCCTTAACTTCAGCACCTACTTCAAGGTTCATCATCTCATCAGCTCTGAGTTCCTTGATGTAATGCTTAGGGGCTGTATTAGCTTTCTTAGCATGTCCGATAGCAGGCTTGTTGGAACGCTGTTCCTTAACATCCTCATAGCCTAACTGAACTGCTTCATAGCCATCAACTTCCTTTGTTTTCTTTTGTAGTACAACGTTCGGTTTTACATCGATCACTGTTACAGGAATCAGAGTTCCTTCGATCGTGAATACCTGGGTCATACCAAGCTTACGTCCTAAAATACCCTTCATTTGTATTTACCTCTGTTCCTTTCTACAACTTGATTTCGATATCAACTCCAGAAGGCAAATCCAATCTGCTTAATGCATCGATTGTTTCTGCGGATGGGCCGATAATTTCGATCAATCTCTTGTGTGTACGGATTTCGAATTGCTCACGAGCATCCTTGTACTTGTGGACAGCGCGAAGTACTGTAATAACTTCACGCTCAGTAGGCAGCGGAACAGGTCCGACGATCTTCTTTGCGCCGTGGCTTGTAGCTGTCTTAACGATCTTTTCGCTAGCAGCGTCTAAGCTTCTGTTCTCGTAAGCCTTCAGACGAATTCTTACTGAGTTCTTTGCCATGAATTTTTCCTCCTTATATTCACTCCGCCATCTTGTAGCGGATCGCTCCGTGGAAGTTCCCTGGTTATCACACCATGCTGTGACAACGCACATCGGCGTGCCAGCAATCTTCCACATCTACACGAGTGCTTCAATATAGTAACACTACTAAAACCCTTTTGCAATCACTTTTTTTGATATTTTTACTCTTTTTATTTCTATGTATTTTTTGACCGTTTTTCAATAAAAACATATCTCTTCCCATGTGAAAGCCTTCTCATTTCATTTTTATTTCAGCATGTTATTCGAGTTAATTTTATATTTATATATATTATATTGTTAGAAAAAGACCCTGTATTCAGGGTCTATTGACTATGTATTTCCGCATTATTTACTGATTCCAATTCGTATTAATAAGAAACATATCACGAATTTCATCATAGTTACTTACTTGTTTTACATCATATAGAGAGACACCACGATGCTCATAACAATACCAAATCGGTAGCATACCAGCTCTTACAGCTCCTACGATATCTGTCGCAAATGTATCACCTATAAAGGCAATCTCTTCACATTTTAGTCCTAGATCATTGGCAGCTTTCTGATAAATTGACACATCTGGCTTATGTACACCAAACGATCCACTAATGACAACCGTATCAAAATACTTGCGCATATCTAGATAATCAATCTTTATAGCCTGCAAATTCTCATTACCATTGGTAATAATCCCAATTTTATACTTCTCTTTTAATTCTCTAAGCACTTCATAGGAGTGTGGCATCTCCACCTGGAATTCATGAAACGTTGCATACCATTTATCTTTCCATGTCTCTACATCTAAATCTGGTACATAATGTTTCTTCAACATTTCTAACACATGGGTCTTGTTGATTGTTCCATATTCATCCCACAACATACATCGTTGCACAATTCTCTCAAACTCGATGTCATGTACATCCATTTCCGGTAACATCTCATGTATCATCCAACGATACATGAAATAAGCCGATTCAACTCGATTACTAAGCGTACCATCAAAATCAAATAATATTCCCTTGATCATCTTATTCACCTTTCAACTGCATTTGAAGAATCGTAATATCATCTGTTGTTAAATGACGATGTTTCTGAATATATTGTTCAAATGAAGAATCATTTACATCAATACCACTTAATAAAATAGATTTATCTTGTAATACTGTAGCCATTCCATCGCTATAAAGATAGATATTTTCTATGCCTTCTCTATCAAGACTTCCTTGCTTACCATGCATACATCCCACACCATCTAGAGAGCCAATCCAATATCCTTCTGGATGATTTTCATCATTCAATAGCATTCTAGTCTCACGATGCAACGCAAATTTATCTGATACTTCTTTCTGATTTCTCTTATTGACTCTATCAAAAGATTCATCACGATATACTTTACCATGCATGTATATCTCACAATCACCTAACCCATACCATTCAATATTCATATTATTTACCCTAACAATTGTAATTGCAAAAGTAGGTAATTTGTATTTTTCGATTAAATCATATCCGGAAATTGTATGACGATATTCTGACTCAACATCTTTACATGCATGATATAACACATTTGACAAAGATTGCTTATCATCAACATGTCTTTTTAGTGCATCGGATATATTCTGCATTGTTTTTTGTACATCATTACCACTGAGCAAATCATCACCAAAAAGAGGCGTTGCACCATCAATAACCCACATCGTGTTTCCTTGCCAACCATAGATATCTTGGTTCACATGCTTTGTGCCTTCCTGTGTAAATACTTCTATCATAATTTCTCCAATATCAGAACTAGTCATTTGTATTTTTGTACTGATATATCTATTATATCCTCTAAAAATACAAATTCATTAACAATTAATTCATATACCCTGCGGTATAATTTTATTAGGAGGATTTTACCATGAGAGAACATCCATTAAAACATATTGTTCATTTACAAAAACAAGGTAAAGCTGTGGGTATCTATTCTGCTTGTACTGCAAATGAATTGGTATTACGTGCATGTATGCAACGTGCTAAAGAAACAAACTCTGTACTTCTAATTGAAGCTACTGCTAATCAAGTTGATCAATACGGTGGCTATACTGGTATGAAACCAAAAGATTTCATGAAGTTTGTTGAAAATCTAGCTAAAATCGAAGGTTTATCTATGGACCGTATCATTTTAGGTGGTGACCACTTAGGTCCACTAACATTCGTACAATACGATGAAGAGAAAGCGATGCAAGAAGCCTCTGAACTAATTCGTCAGTTTGTGCTTGCTGGCTTTACAAAGATCCATATCGATACATCAATGAAAGTCGCAAGTGATGACCCAAATGTTCGCTTAAGCGATGAAATCATTGCTAGACGTGGTGCAGAACTTGCTGTTGTTGCGGAAGAAGCATTCCAACAGCTACTTAAAGAAAATCCAAACGCGTTACACCCTGTTTACATCGTTGGTTCTGAAGTACCTATTCCAGGCGGTTCACAAGATGCAGTAGAAACCGGTCTACAAGTCACAAAAGTTTCCGACTTTAAGCAGACTGTTGCAACATTTGAGAAAGCATTCCACGATCATCAGTTGGATGAAGCTTGGAAACATGTTATCGGTGTTGTCGTACAGCCAGGCGTTGAAGAAAAGGATGCTGGCTGCACACCATACGATCGCTCTAAAGCAGCTGATCTGATGGCATCAATCAAAGAATATAATAATCTTGTATTTGAAGGTCACTCTACTGACTACCAAACTAAAATTAGTCTTCGTGAGCTTGTAGAAGATGGCGTTGGTATCTTGAAAGTTGGTCCTGGTCTTACATATATGATGCGCGAAGCGTTATTTGCTTTAGCATATGCTGAAAAGGAACTATTGAAAGATCATCCAGAAAAACAAAGTCACTTCATTGAAGTACTTGATGAAGCCATGGTCAATAATCCAAAATACTATATTAAGCATTATCATGGCACTCCTGAAGAGATTGCATATAAACGTAAATTCTCCTTCAGTGATCGTTCACGTTACTACATGCCTGTCAAAGAAGTTGTTGCAGCACAAAAAGTATTATTCGATAACTTCAAGGATGGGGTACCTCTTGGTTTATTAAGCCAATTCATGCCAATCGCATATACGAAGGTTCGTGAAGGTAAACTCAATAACGATCCAGTATCTCTTGTAAAGGACCGTGTCATATACACTATTGATGAGTATATGTACGGTTCTCACCAAGAAGAGATTATATTCTAATTAGGCTTAGGGGTCATACCCTAAGCCTTTTCCATAGAAAAAGCTGTGTAGTCTTGATGCTATTCATCAAGTGAAGTGAACCCAATTTCTTGGACACGTTAATTTACAGACATGATAAGGCTTGATTCCTTGCCTGGCAAGGAGTTAGGCCTTT
>CALEMV010000401.1 GCA_937910655.1 uncultured Solobacterium sp. | reverse complement strand
CTGTTAGGTGTATTTACTACAATGATATCCACCTGCCCGTTTTTCAGGTATTCCACACATTTTAAAGAAGTTCCATTGACAACCTTGATGTGTACGTTCGGATATCTACCGTGAAATTCTTTAAGCATAGGCTTAAGGAAGTATCTACAGATAGTATCGCTTGCACCTATACTTAACTGCCCTCCGTTTAGCGATTTTGACTCAAGTATCCTTGTTTCGCCAAGGTTTATAAGGTTGATAGCAGGCTCTACGTGGTTGAAGAGAATCTCTCCTTCCTTGGTAAGCCTTACCCTCTTGGTGCTTCTAACAAAGAGTTTCTGCCCCAGTCTCTTCTCAAGCACCTTTATAGACTGACTCACCGCTGACTGCGATATGAAAAGCTCCTTGGATGCTTCCGAGAAGCTAAGTGTCTTTGCTACGTGGTAAAATACCTTATACAACTCGTGGTTAATGTCCATCTTATTCCCCTTTAACTATACTAAAAGTAGTCCCTATTAAACAAGCCATATCCATCCTGTGTACAGAAAGGTTTTATTATTATTTCCGAAAATCTAATTTCTATAAAAAGCAAGCACTCACATAGGGCACAGCTCTTATTATCTCATTATTTGGCTCACAAATCAACTATGTTCACAATATTTTTATATATTGAAAATGTCTATCATTTATCAAGGCAATTTCCTCGACTTTATTTGTACGCAATGTTATAATTGTGTAGGTTGTTGCGACCTTATTTATGTGTTCTTAAAAATGTAAAGTAAACTTATGCTAAATCTGTTTTTTATTAAGGAAAGGAGAAATTTTATGAAAAGACATATTATAACTATTGTTACTGTTAGTATAATTGTCCTTACATTTGCTCTTGGTGGTCTATATTATTTAACAAAAGATGATGAAAGCTCTTCTAATTCAAATACTTCATCAACAAACTTCAAGTGTTCTTCGCTTTCCCACATAATATGGTTCTTTGCAAGCATGTGGTGGTAACCACTGACACCAAGTCCGATAGAACGATACTTATGGTTTGTTACTTTTGCATTTGGTAATGGATAGAAGTTTAGATCGATAACGTTATCAAGAGCACGTACTACAGTCGCAGTAACTTCTTCGATTTCCTTTGGATCTGTCACATTAATATTACCTAAACATAATGAAGCTAAGTTACATACAACATAATCACCTGGCTTTGTAGTTGTAACGATAACTTCATCGCCATCCTCCATCTGAATAACACGTGAAACCTGTTTCACTTCAGACATATTCTGTGCAATTTCTGTACAGAGGTTAGAACTATAAATCATTCCCTTATGTTTATTAGGATTAGCACGGTTAACCGCATCGCGATAGAAGGCAAATGGTGTTCCTGTTTCTACCATAGACTTCAAGATTAAACGTACAACTTCCTTTAAAACTAGAACACGCTTAGAAATACGGTTGTCATGTACACATTCCCAATATCTCTTTTCCCATTCTTCACCATAGAAGTCTTCCAAGCAATAACCCTTAATCATGAGAACATCATGCGGATCAAGAAGATACCAATCTTGATTCATATCTTCCTTCACCATCTTCCAGAATAAATCTGGATAGCATACGGCAGGGAATACATCGTGTGCCTTCATACGGTCATCACCATTGTTTGTACGTAACTGTAAGAATTCAGGTAAGTCCTTATGCCATACATCGAGATATACCGCTACAGCACCAGCTCTTACACCAAGTTGATCAACCGCAACAGCAGTATCGTTGATGACACGAATCCAACGGATAACACCACCAGATGCACCTTCAAAACCACGGATTGATCCACCACGGGAGCGAACCTTTCCTAAGTACATACCCATTCCACCACCGAACTTACTTACATCAGCGAAGTTAGAAATGGAATGGTAGATCCCATCCAATGAATCAGGAACAGTATCAATAAAACAGCTAGATAACTGATGATATGGCTTTCTCGCATTTGCCTGTGTTGGAGTTGCCATTGTCACCTTATGTAAACTCATCATATCGTAGAACTTCTTAACCCAACCGATACGATCATTTGTT
>CALEMV010000400.1 GCA_937910655.1 uncultured Solobacterium sp. | reverse complement strand
ATATAGTCCAGGTCTTAACAAGACCTTCTGTTCCATTTCAGAATAAATACGTTTCCCTGTGGCATACATAAAGATAACCTGGACATCCTTGCGTGCATGTAAGTAATCTTCTACTTCATCATACTCAATACCACGATCCATTCCACCTACAAGTACAGTATCCACATTCTCAATTGACTCTAATGCTTGTATACAGGATTGGCCAATTGTGGAGATAGAGTCATTGATGAAACGAATTTCTTTATATTCTCCTAAGTCCTCTAAGCGATGTGCTAGTGGTCTAAAACTTGCAATTGCCTTTATAACACTTTCATCACTAACACCTAACTTATTTGCAATAAAGTACGCAACCGCAAGATTACGATAGTTATGCTCTCCAATTAACTTCGCACTAGATGCGTCTAGTTGATGTCCTGGAATACATAATGTTGTGCCATGCGCTGTGATATCCCTGCCAATTAAGTATGGTGTATTTAATGATAACTTGATGAAGTTACTCATCTCTTCATGCATGATTACGGTATCGCCTTGCATTTGGTTTGTAAAAATATGAGATTTCGCAATACCATACTTCTCCATTGTTCCATAGTGATCTAAGTGTTCTTCATATAGATTTAAGAAGATAGCGTACTGAGGTGAATAACGACATATTTCTAACTGATGACAAGATAATTCTAGAGCAGCGTACGCTCCTGCTTCCATCTCATCAATCGCTTCAAAACAAGGAATACCAATATTACCAACTAAGCATACTTGATACTTCTCTTTTAATAGTGCAGCCACAAGTGATGTTGTTGTGGACTTACCCTTTGTACCAGTAATTCCAACAACATGGTCACGATAATGTTTTATAAATAACTCTGCTTCACCTGTAATCTTATACGTATCAATAAAGTCAGGAATCACAATACCAGGTGACTTTAGAATTAAATCAAAACTATTTAAATCAACATCTGCTTCACAAAGACAAGATGTATGAATCGTATTGGCCTTTGCCTTCTCTAGAGATGGACCAGCTTTTGATTCGACAATTGTTAAATTCTGCTCAGGAAGTAAACGACGAATGAAACGATATGTAGCTTGTCCTTCTCGACCATAACCCCATATCACCACATTCTTATTCGCAAATTCATCTCTCCATGCTTGTAGGCTCATACGCTTTCCTCCTTACTTATTTGTTTAGAAGTTGAATGACATCTTCTAAATTCTCTGTTTGATATTCAATCATCTCTTTCATGATATGATCTGGTTTAATTGTATCTTCGATAAAACAAGAATGCATTCCTGCTCTTTTTGCAGCAGTAATACCCTGTTTTGAATCTTCCAAAACAAGACACTCTGATGGTTTTACACCTAATATTTTAGCACCAACCAAGAATATTTCAGGGTCAGGTTTTGCGTGTGTTACCATGTCTCCTCCAACAATGGCATCATACTCTAATGGTGTAGATACCGTCGACAATAACGCTTCCACGTATGTGCGATGGCTGCTAGAACAAATCCCAATACGATAACCATTTTGTTTAAGCCAATAAAATAAGGTAATTAATCCCTTCTTATTCAAACAGTCTTTCTGAACCGATGACCAAAATGAAATATCAAATCTCTTTTTCTTCATCACCTTATACAAGTCCATTCCACTCGGAATGGAAGAAAGATAACGATTGAGTTCTTCTCCACCAGAACCAGTAATATTGATGAAGAAATCTTCTGGTAAAGTAAATCCTAATTTCCTAGCTTCATCTTTCCATATTTGTTGCGAGATAAGCTCTGTTTCAAACATCAAACCATCACAATCAAATAGGACAGCTTTTACATCTAACATACACCCTCCTCAAAATTAAGAAAGCAGCGGTATGCCCGCTGCTTATTGTTCATTAAGCGTTAATACCAGAAATGGTATATTCATCAAGAAGTTCTTTCTTAACTTTCTTATCTTTCTTTTGTTTTGTAATCTTTTGCTTTGGCTTGGACTTCTCACGTAGTAAGCACCATACATAAGCCGCAACGAATATAGATGAACTTGTTCCTGCAATTAATCCGACTAACATCGCAAATACGAATGTAAAGATGGAATTACTACCCATGATGAGTAAGAAGATAACAGGAATAATCGTTGTAAGTGATGACATCAAGGACATCTTGATAGCTTCATCAATCGCTTCATTTGCGATAGCACGATATTCTGTAGGTTCAATACGATTACGTAGATTTACTTCTTCACGTACACGGTCAAATACAATAATAGAGTTATTGATCGAGTAACCAATGATCGTGAGTAATACAGAAATTAGTTCAATATTAACTTCTAGTCTTAAGATACCAAATACCGCAATTACAATTAATACGTCATGTACAAGTGCTACTAAGCATCCAAACGCATAGTCAAACTCATAACGGAAAGTGATATATGCAAGCATTGCAATCCACGCAACAACTGTCAGAATTACAGCACTTCTTACAAGTTCGGAACCGACTACTGGAGTAACAATGTTATCACCAGGTTCAACACCATACTTTTGTTCGAATGCCTTCTTAATTGTTGTTAACTGTTCTTTATCTAAAGAAGCCTTTGTTGTGGCGTAAACAGTATGTTCACCAGCACTCTGATAACTAAAGTCCTTATAACCTAATGTTTCCATTTCAGCTTCCACATCAGAAACATTTACAACTTGCTCAGAAGTAACCGTCAACTTTGTACCAGACGCAAAGTCAATACCTAAGTTTAAGAAACCATTTCCCTTAGCTAAGTTAAAGAAACTTAACGCTAGAGATAATACAATAATAGAAATGCCAACAGCTACTGCATATTTTGCCTTACCCATGTAATCAAACTTGAATGTACCTGTATAGAATTGTTTTTCACCCTTTGATACATCAGGAATTTGATTCTTTTTAACAGCGAACAATTCTGGCTTGCCATCGCAAATGCCAGAGTCGACGATGAGATTTAATAACCACTTAGAGAAGCCTACGTTAAGAACCAATGTCATTACAACAGTGATAATTAGCATTGTAGCAAATCCCTTAACTGTACCTGTTCCCCAGATATACATAATTAATGCGGCTAGTAGTGTTGTAAACTGTGCATCGAAGATTGCCCCAAAGGATAACTTGCCACCCTCCGCAACTGCAGCACGAATACTTCTACCTTTGTATAACTCTTGACGAATACGTTCATAGTTAATGATATTCGCATCGACAGTCATACCAACACCTAACACAAGTGCACCGATACCAGATAATGTAAATACAGCACCCATTAAGGAGTAGATTCCAAATACGGCCCATACATAGAATACAAGCATGATAGATGAAATGAAACCTGGTAAACGATATACAAGAATCATGACAGCCATTACAACCACAACGCCAATAACACCTGCAAGAGCTGTTACATGTAAAGCATCTGCACCATATGAAGCAGATACGACGTTACTGGAAAGCTCAGTTAACTTAACTGGTAAGGAACCAGAATTGATAAGGTTCGCAAGTGTTCTTGCGGAATCTTCTGTAAAGTGACCAGAGATTACGCAGTCACCATTGATTTCACTATTTACAGAAGCAGCTGAGATATACTTAGGCTCTTCACCTTTCTTAGCCTTTGCAGCTTCAGCAGCGTATGTATCACCATCTTGCCAATCTAGCCATACAACCATGATGTTTGTGCCATTGCCCTTTTGTGCAATTGCCTTTGTCATCGCCGCAAACTTTTCTTTATCCGCAATCTTTAAAGAAACAATAGGTTCACCCTCTTGGTACGCTAAGGATGCTCCACCTTCCTGTAAGATTGATGAATCAGCTAATTCATTGTTATCTACATCTCGGAATGTTAGATTCGCTGTTGTACCAATAAGAGCACGTGCAGTTTCTAGATCCTTTGCACCTGCAATCTGTACGCGAACACGGTTATTACCTTCAACAGTAATCTGTGGTTCACTAACACCCAATACGTTGATACGTTTCGAAATACTGTTAATCACAGCAGACATATCAACTGTAGAGCCTTCATTTAACGGTTCTACCTGATATAAGATTTCAAAACCGCCACGTAAGTCCAAGCCAAGATTTAAGCCAGAGATAATCGAACGTATTGTTGTACCAACTAAAGTACCCAACAATAGAACAACTAACGCAAAAACAGCTAGCTTACTTTTCTTTGTAGTATTCTTTGCCATAAGTTAATTCCCTCCAATGACATCCGCAAAATCTTCAAGATTTTTCTTCGCACCATCAATAACAGCTTGTGTTGATAAGAAACGTACAATATCATTTGCAGCCACATTCCACACAACATCCACAGCTTGATTGAGTGTTCGCGGTGATTTATTACGCCATAAATGATTCAGATAATCCTCAAGATTTACATATGTAAGAGTAGGCAAATCTTCTTTTTGTAATTTTTGTAATTTGAGAACCATCGTCAGTTCCACTAATCGATGATTCACATCAAAAGTACTTTGTGACATGCCTTCCTCCTAACAACTTAGTTATTATACCAAAAACATCTTTCAATAACCATTTGAAACAGAAATTTTAACAAAATCCTATACTGTTTTTTCAAGTATATGATTTGTCTTATTCCCTAAGCATCCAAATGATAAAAAGATACTGTTTGAATGGATAATACTTTTTACTATTATATCTTGTTTTATCTCTTTCAAAACAAAAAATCCTAGATTTTCATCTAGGATTAACGAATTCCAATAAACAGACCAATTCCAGCTAAGATTGCCTCTACAAGCCAAAACATACGTACAATACTAACTTCAGGCATACCCTTAATGCGGAATGCATAATGAATCGGTGTATATGGGAATACTTTCTTATGTCTGATTTTTACAGAACCAATCTGAATCATCACACAAAGTGTTTCAATCACTGGTACCCCTGCAATCAAAATTAATAACAATTCCGTTTTCGTAATCATTGCTAAGGCAGCTAATACACCACCTAAAGCAAGTGATCCAGTATCACCCATAAATACACGCGCTGGTTTTTTATTGTAGTAAAGATAGCCAAGTAAAGCACCAATCAAACATACTACAAAGATTGCCAAACCAATCTTTTCTTGTTTTAGAGTAATAACTAGATATGGTATTAAAGCGATAATACTAACACCAGAAGATAATCCATCCATGCCATCTGTCAGATTCACCGCGTTGCTAGAGCCAGTAAACATAAATAATACTAAGAAGAAATATGCGATACCAAGTGGTATTACGATACGAGTAATTGGAAGTGTAATTTCCAAAGATGCGTGCGAGCGATATAGCACGAAGAATATTACTGCTAATAAAACTTGCATCAAAAACTTATGAAGTGGTTTTAAACCTTCATTGTTTTTAAGTACAGCAATTAAGAAATCATCCACAAAACCAATTAAGCCATAGCCCATAAACGCTAATAGTACAATCAGCGTATCAAGGTCTTGAAAGATTCCTTTTACGAAAATCAAAGTTAATACAACTGGAACGATAATAAATAAGATACCACCCATGATAGGCGTTCCCGCCTTCTTCTTATCATCCTCTAATGCATATTCACTAACAGTTTGTTTAAAGCTTAGTTTTTTGAGATATTGAATCAAAAATGGCATTGTCACTAGTACAATACTAAGACTCAGTACGAAATATAAGCACATTTGAAATATTGACATATTTACTCCTGACTACCCACCAAAGTGGATTGAGATAGCGGTACCCTTTTCAATGTATGAACCTGGCGGTATATCTTGTGAAGTCACAACTGATGTTTCATCACCAGTGATGGTAACATCTAATCCTGTCGCTTGCCAGAATCCAGCTACATCCTGTCTACTCCATCCAAGCATATTCGGAATATAGATCGTATTAGCATTGGTAACTAAGAATACCTTTTGTCCCGTTGTCACTGAATGTCCAACTTGTGGATATTGACGAATAACAGTATTTCCATCACCCAAGTTATATAGTTCTGTTCCATAGGAAGAGAGTGTATTTTGTACATAGCTTAAACTATGGTTGATCAACGATGGCATCTCATATACCGAAACAGTTTCTGCTGTATTTTCTGGTGTTTCAGCTGTCTGCTGTGCAAACCCATATTGCATCGCAATACGACGTAATAAGTTTACTTGCGGTTGTTGGTTGAATGGTGCACTTGAATCAATTTGGAATGCATAATAAACCAGAATCTGTGGGTTATCTGCCGGTAAAGCACCCATAAAGGAATAGATATACTTACCAGATTGATAACTACCATCAACCGCTAATTCAGTTGTACCTGTCTTACCCATCACCTTGCATTCTGGGATACGATAACCACGACCTGTACCCTTATCATCATTTACTACACGATATAAAATACTCTGTAACTGCTTTGCGGTATCACTTGTAATTGGATGACCTACAACCGTCTTATTTGCTTTATAGATATATTTTGAATTGTCATATCCATCACGAATAGAATCTACAAAATATGGTTTTACCATTGTGCCATCAGAGAATACAGCACTATACGCCTGCATTAACTGCAACATTGTAACCGTAGAACCCTGTCCAAAAGATAATGAAAGTTTATCCGAAGGATACGTAAAGTTTAATGTACCAGTTGCTTCTGGTAACCCATCTGTATCTACATCATTGAAGAAACCAAACTTTCTTAAATACTCAAGGTTAATATCTGGGGTAATCACTTCATTTTGAACTGTACCAGCTACAGAGTTTAGCGAGTAGATAAGACCTGTATCAAAATCAACAGAACCATACTGATAACGATATGCATTGTAAACACAACCTAGGCTATTATCAGCTGTTGCACGAATTGGATTGTTCTGGCTATCGGTGCCATAGCAATAGGAATTACCATTTGTTAATTCAGAGCCATTATACTTACCTTCATTGATGGCCGCAGCCCAGGTAAATGTCTTTAAAGTAGAACCTGGTTCATATGGAACCTGTGCACCTGTATTTGTATAATCTGTAATCTCACGAACATTTGGATCGAAGGAGTTTGATTGACCCCAAGCTAAGACCTTACCAGTCTTAATCTCCATAACACCGCCCCATACATTATCTGCACCAAATTGACTTTGTGTCATACTCATGGATTGTTCAAGCGTCTGTTGAATGGAAGTATCTAGTGTTAGATAAACATCATCACCATTTACAGCACTAACTACTTCATCTTTCATACCAGGTAAACGATACCCATCTTTGTCTGTCTGGTATGTACGTGTACCATTTGTACCAGATAGATAAGAGTTTAGGTAAAGTTCCAAACCCATCTGTCCAGTTGTAATATCATGATCATCTTGTTGTGCATAACCAATTAAGTTCGAAGCAAATTGTCCATTTGGATAGATACGCTTGATAGAATCCGTAAATTCAATCCCTGGCAATTTGTAAGATTCAATAAGGTCCTTGGTTGCTTGTGATAAGCGACGACCACCAACACCTAACTCTGTTTGGTATATATCTTGAGATAGATATCCCATGATTTTGTCATAATCAATTTTTAAAATCTCTGATAAAACCTTTGCCGTTCCCTCTTTATCTTTTACATATGCAA
>CALEMV010000399.1 GCA_937910655.1 uncultured Solobacterium sp. | reverse complement strand
ATGTACGCACATATGAATCGTCTCAGGATTATGGCAATACAGGCATTTGAATGGACACTTTTGGACAAATATCGATGTACGATTACCCGGACCATCGACATTTGAAAATTCGATGATTTTATTGATTGGAGCTGTCGCCATCATTCACAATTGTACGGTCTAATGCTGCACCGAAATCACGTGCACCTTTACCGAAGATAGAGACATTATTTAAAGACTGTTTACCAGCATCAAGTTTTGCTAGTTCACTCTTCTTAACAAGGTAACCTGTAACGCGAACGACATCGTTATTCTCAAGATAACCAGAGAAGTAACGCATATCATTTCTGATTGCTCCATCAATAATATCTAATACAGCTTCTGGTGTATTCTCCCAAGTCTCTTCAAACTTGAAGATATCACCAATACCTGTAGGGAAATACTTATGGAATTTTTCAGAGTGATTAATTTGTAATGGGATAATTGGCTCTGCACCAACAGGAATACGTGCACCCGGTGAATCTTCACGACCATCACTATCGATACCAACCTGTGCATGTAAACGATACTTATGGTTAAAAGCTGCTGCGTACTTGGAGTCATGCGCATTTACAAGTGACTCTAAACGGTCCATAATACGTAAACCTAACGCATCTGCTTCTGCATTGTTACCAAAGCCCTTCTTAGGATCCTTAATGCCGAGTAAGTGGTTTACACATTCAGCTAAACCAACCATACCAAACATACCTGTAAAGTTATCTAACTTCACAAATCCTTCTGTAACAAGGAAGTTAGACTTAAAGAATGCAGTATTTTCAACTAAGAATTCAATACGATCATCCATCATCTTTAGCATGATAGAAGTATAGTAAGGTAAAACGTTCTCTAAGAAATCTTCTGTATCCTTCGCCTTTAAAGAACATTCATACATACGTAGACGTGGTAAAGTGAATCCACCTCCGCATACTTTTAATCCGTTATAGCATGAAGCAATCGCATACTTATCACCCCATTCTCTTGTAAACATCTTGTGGTTTGCAAAAGATGGCTTAGATGTCTTCATCATGCATTTAACAGCTAAAGCCGCAAAGTCACGTGGTGTAACATCAGGATCATACTTCAAAGTAAGATTAGGAACTGCTAACTGCATTTCTTCCGTTAATTCAAATAAGATACGTGCAGTTTCAGAATCCTGTGGTCCTACATCTGCATGGACAAAAGAATCTGTTAAAGTACGGTCAATATTCAATAAGAATAAACGCATTGCTGCCTTTGCATTCTCACGACTTTCCTTTAATACAAATGGTTCAAGTAAATCATCAAGATCACCCAAATATACAGGGAACGATGTAATACTTGGAACA
>CALEMV010000398.1 GCA_937910655.1 uncultured Solobacterium sp. | reverse complement strand
ATCTGTTGCGGTATCTAATTTAGAGTACGGAAAACCAAATGAACCAGCTTCATCTTTTTTGACAAACGTTTCATCGGCTTTAGCCTTGCTATAAATTGCTTTGTCATAATGTTTAGTAGTTAATACTGTGCTACTATCTGTGCCGTCATAGTGTTTTAAGGTAGTAGCTGTCAAATATAAAGGTACGCTAGGGTCTCCCAATTCCACCGCATCAGATGTAGATACTTTACCAATACGCACACCATGTCCGTCTGTTTTCTTGCCCTCTAACAATGTATTGTTATTGAGTACGATTGAACCTGTTACATTACCGCCTGTGAGTTTCAAATAGTCTAGGCTTGCCAATCGAGCTGTATTGATTGAGTTTTGATAATCTCGGTTTGGATTCCCTACATAAATATCGACTTGATGCCGTTTACTAGGCTTTTCTGTTAACACCGCAAAATAGAATTTACCATTACAATATGCTATATCTTCAATTTCAGTAGCTCTATTGATTTCGATGATTTGTTTAACTGTGCCAAATGGTGTACATTCTACCAAACTACCGAGCGTTGCACTCATGATGCATCCGTTAAGCATTAATGCTCCATTGTTGTTAAAGTCATCATATTGGTAGTCAATTTGATACGTTTTCATTTTTTGAAAATCATCATTGTACAAGTTGACTTCACGTAAGCGTTGTTGACCGCTAATAGGTACGATGCTCACATAAGTTCGTGTGATAGGATCATATCCAATGTTAAATACACGTTCATTCAATGTGATGGTCTTTTCAAATGTCATTGTATCCGCATTAAATACAGATAAGTTATTACCATTTTTCAAACCATTGGCAAGGTAAATCTTATTAGTATATTTGTTGTAGCACATAGTGTTACAATGGCCCATTTTGTCAGGGTCGCTAAACTTATATGTACCTACGATTTCAAATGTATCTGGATTGAGTTCGTACAAGTTTTGTTTTGTACCATCACCATTGATGCATGCTAACACAAACACATTCTTTTTCTCGTTGTAGGTAAAGCCTTGACATTGGTTGACCTCATCGCCGTATTGGATGTTTTTAACAAAGGCGATGTTTGATGCACCTTTTAACATTGGTGTTTCTGTAGGATAGAACGGCTTGATGTTATTGTATGTACCCATATCCATAACACTATCAACAGTATCAAACGAAACATGTTCATTCACTTTATAGATGCCATTAGGAATTAACAGTATCTTATTTTTAAGATTGTCATTAGCACGTTTAAATGCTGCCGTATCATCAGCTACACCATCGCCAACTGCCCCAAAGTCTTTTACGGATACGATGCCATACAAGCTATCTTTTGGAATAAACTTTGTATCGGCTTCTGTTTTTGTAATCATTCCACCGCCATTAGGTAGTGCGATTTGCTCGGCTTTGTTGGCTGCGATTTCTGCACGTTTTGCCGCATCAGTTGCCTTGATAGCGTTACTTGCGATTGATGTTTGTTTATTGTCAATGTCAGTTTTTAAAGTTCGTGCTTGGCTCACCAACTCATTAATATCACGCTTATCAACTGTGGTTTGTCCTGCATATGCTTTTGCATCTGCCACTAGCTTTTCTGCTTTCGTTACATTAACACTAGATGCATTGAGTGCGGTATTGCTGGTCGCTAGCTTATCATCGACTGTACGGCTTAATTCTGTGATTTCACCGCCTAGCGTTTTTATCGTTTCTGCATTAGCATTGATAGCATCGCTTTCTGCTTTGATTTTTGTATACGCATCAATAGCATCATTGGCTGCCTTTGTTGATGTATCTACAATCTTACGAGCAACTGTTGTTGCATCCTCATCACTACCTACACGGATTAATAAGGCTCTGTTCATCTTCTCCTGCATTTCTTGCAAAATCAATGTTACCTTATCTGTCATGTGTTCGATATTTTGGAAAGGGTACTCATCAGGTAAATCTGTATCTTGTTTAATTGATGTTCTACGTTCAAGAATAATCTTGTGCGTATTGTCTAATGGATCACCATCAGCAGGATATGTTAAAGTTTTGTTTTCTTTGTCATAATCAATATTTCCTGTTTGTACACTTTCTGTGCCGTCTGCATCCACCATGATTAAGGCTATATCTTCAATCATGTAAAAGTCATACGGCCATATCCATTTCTTGTTCGCTCCATCACATTGATAAACTACACTAGGTTTATTGACCTCTGGTATCATATTTGTTCCCCTTTCTAATTAAACAGGACTACCCATAATTGAGTAGTCCTTATTTATTAATGTTTGTCTTTCTTATTGGATTTTTTGTTTCTTAGCTTTTTATCTAAAATGATAGCCATAATCACATCTTCTAATTTAGCATCTGTATCAGTTAGTGCAAATTTAGCTAATGTCCATAATCCATCGGTTACAGTATCACTAAAGCCTGTGAGGCGGTTTGATACTTGCGATAGACGGCGACCTAAATCAACACCATCTTTTTTGTCCGATGTAATAGCACCCATCACATCATATAGTTTTTCGATAATAGATAATCCTATAACCGTATTACCTTTATTGAATACCTTTTCACCCAAGATGTATTTCATACCCATATTAGATATATCACGAATAATTGGTACGCCCATCATTGCTTGTGATGCGGTTTCTTCTATGAATGATTTCGCTAATTTCTCTGGATCATCATCATCACCATTCGTCATAGCTTTGTATGCCATCATGCCTAATGCTGGCATAGCTACTGTCCACCATAACACACGCACAAATCGCCAATAGTTGCCTTGGTCTTTTCGTGCATAGTTACCCTCTGCGATGATATTGTAAAGGGTATTCGCATAAGAATAAAAAGGTACGAACAATTGAACCCATGCATCCCTAGAACGTTGAATAGCGGCACTATCCTTTGTATCACCGCTACCGAATATATCTCGTACCGCTCTATCGCCAGCAATTATCGCCTCTTGTTCTACAAATTCAGCGGTTAAACCCTCTTTAGATTGTAGTTCGAGTATTTTTTTGTCATAGGCAAATTTCCATACAGGGATAGATAGTGCAAAATCGGTTTCTGTTAAAAGCCTAAAACCCATTTGATTTATATCATCTCTGACTTCACCAAGCTGTTCTAACTTATAACCACCGATATTTGTATCACCAATTCGAAAACCTTTACCCTCAATGGATAACCCTTGTTTCAAATCCTTATCTAGGGTTTGAACACGTTCCCTCATGAATATGGATTGAGATAACACAAAATCTCGAGTTGCATTGTATGTTGATGTTCCGTATCCGTAGAACCCAGCACCAGCACTATAAATAGCTTTTAGTGTATTCCCTACACCGATGCGATACATAGCAACTGGAATATTCAACGCATTTTGTAATGCTACTGGTATACGACCTGACATAACAGCTGTTGTTGTATTTTTCTTGAGGGTCATCAATAACTTTCCGACTTCGCTCATTTTTGACGCTTCATCTTTCCAGTTATCTCTAACCCATGTACGCAAGAATTGATAGGTTTCCATTCCGAATTTATCAACGATATATTCTTGGAAACGGCTATTGCCTACTAGCTTATTTACATCCGTTACTGCTTTTCGCATGGTAACGTGATTAATAGCCTCTGTAATCGCATTAGGGATAACATCGAAATCAAGCATTAAGGATTTACCTTTGACTACATCTAAACGTGATTTAGTAGCACCCATGCCTGTACCAAAGATTGCATTACTTGCAATCATCGTCTTGGCAATATCCTCTGTTTGGAAATCGGATACCTTAGCACTTACTTTAGGATTGTACACAATAGGGAAATATTGACCTTGAATTTCTCTACCGCCTATTGTAAATGTAATACCTTTTTCTTTTTTCAAAGGGTTTCCGTAAAGTTCCTCTTGAACCTTACTGCGTTCTTCATAGAATGAATTGATATGTTCCCATGTACGAATTACAAACTCCCAATCCTTATCGGTCATGTATTCTTGGAACGCTCGTTCCATTTCTACTTCATTACTTTGGATAGTTTCTAATGCACGTTGCCTATTCTTTTCTGTTCCCCAATTCAATGCAAGCATGATGATTTGCTCCTTGGTAACGTTGCGTAATTCGCCTACGCTATAAAGATGATCATTGCGAACATCAAATAGTTGTTTCTTGGAATATACCGCTTTTACATCTCTAGCCAATCTATACATAGATTTTTCTTTGTACTCGTTGAATTTCTGAGTAGCTTTATTAATTGGCTCGTAAATATATCTAACTGCAGGGCCATTCTTTCCACCATCCAACCTGCGTAAGAATGTTTCCGCTTTCAATAGTGACAAGTTAAAGTTATTCAATGTATTAGACAATGCATCTGCACGGCTGCGGTTGTTTAACTCATTGAATACATTCCCATTATCTCTACCAAATGTTTCAGCTGCCTTATCAATGATTTGGAATATAGCTTCATCAAATGTAACGTTATTTCCTTTTTCATCGATTAGTGTACTCCCCTCATATTGAGTTCTACCGCTTTTGTACATCCCTGTCATGAGTTCCTCTAACTGTTCGAGTTCGCTCATTTTGAGAGTGCTAAACATTCTAGGTGATTGAGCATCAAACATTGCTTTTACCCAATCTTCAAGTTCTACAGTCGCTTCCTTATCACCCATAATATCAGCATCTGCATCGAGTGCTTTAATAACTGACATCATATCAAAGCCATCAACAGGTTTTAAGCCATCATACTTAGTTAATCCCATTTGATATGCCATATGCGTATAGAAATAACGCATGTTAGGCTCAATCATGATAGGATTTTGACTTCGTGTAATTCTGCCTAACTGGTCTAATAGTTTAGTGCGTAGTTTCTTAATAGCTTTTGAATTTTCAAACGCTACTCTTGCCCTTGCTTGATTAAGCATTTGAGATTGTTTAGCATATAATGCTTCGTCAACTTTACCAACAGCCAATGCACTATCCGCTTTCTTGCCGTCTCTTACGGCTTGATTTTGGTATTTCTTGTACTGGCTAGCTTGAGATAATGTCAAATCGCCTAATTCTCTTTTAGCACGTTCCATGTATTTCGGAATAGTACCAAATCCACCATCACGAATCGCACGAACCGCATCAATACGCTCTTGCAA
>CALEMV010000397.1 GCA_937910655.1 uncultured Solobacterium sp. | reverse complement strand
TGTTGGATCAATAACCTGTATTGGAGATAAGAATGAGACACCAGATTCTAAATCTTCAAATGTACAAGCATCCTTTAAGGACAGATGTTCTATTTTAGTACGGATTAATGATGACATAATTGCAAGTTCATCTAATTGTTTTCCAAAGTCCGTAATTAATGTACGAATATATGTACCCGAAGATACCACTGCATTCATTCGATAATTGATTTCATCAATCTTCTCTACTTCTAGTGAAGAGATATGTACAGGTCTAGCTTCACGCTCAATCTCAATTCCTTGACGTGCATACTCATATAGTTTCTTACCATCTTTTTTGAGTGCTGAGTACATTGGTGGAACTTGTAAAATATCACCAGTTAAGGATTGAACTGCATTATCGATTTCCGCTTCTGTATGGATCGATGGAGTCTTTGTATTAATAATTGTTCCCCAGATATCTTCAGTATCTGTCATCTCACCAAGTTTTAATGTAGCTTGATATGCTTTATGATTCTTTACACAATACGGTAAAAGCTTGGTATATTTACCAAGCAAAATAATCATTAAGCCAGAAGCTTCAGGGTCTAGTGTCCCTGTGTGGCCAATCTTACGTTCATGAAATATCTTACGGCATTTGGCAACAGCATCAAACGATGTCATTCCAGCCGGTTTATTTAGTAGTATTACTGCATCCATATTGCGTTAATATTATAGCAACATCATGATATAATAGCAAAGTTTGAGGAGCTTAAATTATGTCATTAAAGAAGATTATCGGTGCTATCTATAAAGCAGATACAGATTACAACTTAATACAAAATGGAGATCGAATTTGTGTAGGAGTCTCCGGAGGTAAAGATAGTATCCTACTACTATATGCCTTATCTATATATCAAAAAGCTGCTAAACGCATTAGCGGCAAAGAATTCTCTGTCATTGGAATCCATCTAGAAATGGGGTTTTCTGATATGGACTTTACAGAAGTACGTAAGTTTATGAAGGAACATGATATTGAATATGTTGACTACCCAACAAAACTCTATGATATTTTACAGTTACACCCTAACAAGAAAAATGGAAATATCCAGTGTTCTCTTTGCTCTACCCTAAAAAAAGGAGCAATCGTTAAAGCAGCACAAGAATACAACTGCAATAAAACTGCATTTGCTCACCACGCAGATGATGCAATCGAAACACTATTCATGAATATGATTTATGGTGGTCGTATCTCAACCTTTACACCTGCAATGTATCTAAAGAATTCTGGTATGGGTTTTATCCGTCCATTTGTATATGTTTATGAGGATGAAATTAAAAGTACAATTAGACATGAGCAATTACCGGTTGTAAAGAGTACATGCCCTAACGATGGCTTTACGAAACGTCAAGATACAAAGGAATTGCTTGCAAATATCTATCAAACATATCCATTTGCAAAAAAGAACTTCTTAACTTCCCTATCTAATCAAGAACAAATTAAGCTATGGGTCAAAGGCGAAGAATGGGAAAAATCAAACAAATAACTTGACATTCAATTTCAAATGTAAGAACATATAAACAATAAAAACCGAATAGAGGTAGCGACGCAAAATAGTAATGCATGGAGCTGGCAGGCAATGATATGTATGAAAGGTAACCGTCGCCGAACGTATAAACTGGCAAGTTTATCTCGTGGGGATATAGAGAATATCTATATCACTCCTTCATGAAAATGAAGTGGCGCTATAACTTATGGATACCAAACCCGTATGTGATAGCATGCGGGTTTTATTATTAAGGAGAATATTTATGAACATGATTAAAAAAGTATCAGTAGTAGCGTTATCCCTCGTATTACTAGCAGGTTGTGGTACACCATCCACAAAAAACTCAAATGATGACCATAAGTTAACTGTCGGAATGGAATGTAACTATGCCCCATTTAACTGGTCTACAACAACCGCAAATGAATACACACAACAGATTTCAAATGTAGACTATTGTGATGGCTATGATGTTGCAATTGCAAAAAAGATTGCAGATTCATTGGGTATGGAACTAGAGATTGTTAAATATGACTGGGATAACTTAATTCCTGGTTTACAAAACAATGAAATTGATGCGGTTATTGCAGGTATGACTGCTACAGAAGACCGTAAGATGTCAGTTGACTTTACAGACCCTTACTATACTAGTCAAGAAGTAGTTATTGTACGCAAAGATAGTAACCTTACTTCAATTACAGATATCCAAGAACTAAAGGGAAAAACAGTAAAAGGTCAGCTAAATACACTATATGATTCAATCATCGATCAAATCGAAGGTGTTAATCATGGTACAGCAATGGATAACTACCCTTCACTAGTAAATGACTTGTTGAACAAAGGATGTGATGCAATTACAGCAGAACTCCCAGTTGCGGAAGGTATTGTCGCTTCCAACCCTGATTTGACATATGTTACCTTCAAAGAAGGTCATGGTTTTAAAGCAGATACTTCCGTATCCATTGCAGTAAAGAAAAACAATACAGAACTATTAGATAAAATTCAGAAAGCATTAAATGACATTTCTGAAGAAGAGCGTCAACAGATGATGTTAGAGGCAGTAGAAAGACAACCGGCGGTGAATCAATAATGGAATTTGTTAATAATGTCATTGCGTTATTTGTACGCTATTGGCCTAGTCTATTACTAGGTGTACAAACAACATTAATTGTTGCTCTATCTGGTACAGTTATCGGTTTAGTAATCGGCTTATTAATTGGTGGTTTACGTGCTCTCAAAGTAGACCATACAGCCCCTATCTATGTAAAAATTTTAAAGAATATATTCCAAGTACTTTCTAGTATTTATATTGGAATCTTCCGTGGTACACCAATGATGGTACAAGCAGTATTCATCTACTATGCATTATTAAATGTCATTCATTGGACAAACCTACAAGCAGCCATCTTTGTTATCTCAATCAACACAGGTGCATACATGTCAGAGATTGTACGTTCAGGTATTCAATCTGTAGATCAAGGACAAATGGAAGCAGCTAGATCACTTGGCTTATCAAATGTTCAAGCGATGTTACACGTTATATTACCGCAGGCAATTCGCAACGCCTTCCCTGCAATTGGTAATGAATTTATTGTTAATATCAAAGACTCTTCAGTATTAATGATTATCTCAATTACAGAACTGATGTTCCAAGCAAAATCAATTGCAGGAACAACTTATAAATTCTCTGAAACATATTTTATTGAAGCACTAATTTACCTTGTATTAACTACAGTAACTTCAATCATATTAAATGCGATTGAAAAGAAGTTAAATCAGACAAGTTCAAGTCTTCCACAAAGTGTTACAACACCTGAACAGATGAAGTTCAGTGGTAAAGAGTTATAGAAAGGAAAAGTCAAAATGAATAACCCACTTGTTGAAATTAAAAATATTCATAAAAAATTTGGTCCATTAGAAGTACTTAAAGGTGTTG
>CALEMV010000396.1 GCA_937910655.1 uncultured Solobacterium sp. | reverse complement strand
AGAACTAGCAATGAAACTCAGAAAATTATGGGATAATGACAACTATGTCAAAGGCATTATTGCATTTGCAAAAACAGAAAAAAATATTATCACGATATCTCAATTCATTGATATGTCCTATCGTTTGAACAAAGAAATAACTGCAGATGATATTTCATACTTACTTGAAGTACTAGAGAACGAGTCATAATATGGAATCATTTTTCTTTCTACACTGGTATTTTTATGATTTATGTTGTACAGTCTGAATGCAAGCATTCTGTGGCAACCTTTTATCGCTTAAGTGCGTGTCAGCCAGAGTCTGCTTGCATTTTTATGTGATTCTGTTTTATATATTTCTAAAACCGTAATAAAAAGTGAACCTTTCATCACAATGAGGTCCACTTTTAAATATACGTTATTTTATAGGCACATCTGGTAAATCTTCTTTACATCTTCCACTGTTAATGGAACATATGCATGCTTTAATCGATCATGCGAACATGCAGACTCTGCCATTGCTTGGAAGTGTTCTTCATTAATATTTACTTCTGAGAGTGTCATTGGAATTCCAATGGACTTAAAGAAGTCATGTAATGCTTGAATACCTTGTTTTGCTAGAAGTGTTTCATCATCACCTTCTAGTCCCCATACATTTCTAGCAAACTTTGCTAGACGTGGTGTAATCGTTGGGTCTTTTGAAAGGATAAACTCTAACCATCTTGGAGTAAGAATCGCTAGACCTACTCCGTGCGTGATGTCATAGTATGCACTTAATTCATGTTCCATCGCATGACATGGCCAGTATGTATCTAGCTTGCCATATTCTGGAATACCAGAACATGCAATCGATGAATCCCACATCAGATTTGCACGTGCAGAATAGTTTGTAGGTTCCTTTAATGCGATTGGAAGATTCTTAATCACTGATTTTAATACACCCTCTTGGATAGCTTCAGAAAGGTCTGAATCATCTGTTCTTGAGAAATATCCTTCCATGATATGACTCATGATATCAGCAGAACCTGCAGCTGTCTGGTATGCAGATACAGAATATGTATAGGTCGGATCACAGATGGAGACCTGTGGGAATGTAAAGGATCTGCCAATCTTCTTGTTTAATGCCATGTTGGAGATAACGCCACCACCATCAAATTCAGAACCTGTTGCGGCAAGTGTCAAAATATCAACAAGTGGTAATGCTTTGGATGTACCACGTGAATCGAGTACCATCTGCCAATAGTCATCACCTTCATAATAGGCTCCTACTGCGATTGCCTTTGAACAGTCTAGTGTACTACCACCACCAACAGATAAAATGACATCGATGTTGTGTTCTTTACATAATTTAGAACCGCGTTCTACTGTTTCAATACGTGGATTTGGTTCGACACCTGCACATTCTACAACAGTAAATCCACCTTCGTTTAAAATCTTCATCACTTCATCGTATAATCCGATTTTCTTAATAGAACCTCCACCATAGGTAAGAAGTACGCGTTTGCCGTATTCGTTTAAGCTTTCTGCTAGGTATGAAATTGATCCTTTGCCAAAATAGAGTTTGGTCGGAATGTGATGTTCAAAGTTTTCCATTGTATGTTCTCCTTGTTTATAGCGATACAAATCAATTATTCAAAGATTACTTTATTGTTGTCGAAGCTTTTAATCTTTGCAAGACTCTCGACACGATAGCCTTGTTTACGTAGCTTCTCGCCACCACCTTGGAAAAGTTTTTCTACACAGATACCAAGTCCTACAATTTTTGCGCCGCTTTGATTTGTAATATCGATCAGTCCATCTGCTGCTAAACCATTTGCTAAAAAGTCGTCGACAATCAAGATATGATCATCCTCATTTAAGTAGTCTTTGGATACTGTAACCATGAAATCTTTGTTATACGTGTAGGAATGTACATGAGACGTATATACACCCTCTCCAATATTTTTCGATTTTGCTTTCTTTGCGAAAACAACAGGTACGTGGAAACGTTGCGCAATTGGTACTGCAACCGCAATACCAGAAGCTTCAATCGTTAAGATACGTGTAATCTTGTCATCCTTATATAGACGGTAAAATTCATCAGCCATCTGATCAAGCATCTCAACATCTATTTGATGATTCAGGAAACTGTCTACCTTTAAAATGTTTCCTGGAAAAACCTTACCATCTTGTAATATCTTCTCTTCTAACACTCTCATAGGTTATATAGTTTTGTATACTTCTCCTCAAGATAATCTAGGTAGTAATTCACGTTGAATTCTTCCCCGGATACCATCTTCATTAGCTCTGGCGCTTCATATCTAAAGCCATACTTATGGATATGTTCCTTGAGCCAGTTCATGATGACATCATATTGGTTATTGCTTAGTAATGTATCTACATCTAAGTCTTTACGCATTGCATGCATGTATTGTGCCGCAAATGCAGTTCCAAGTGCATAAGTTGGGAAGTAACCAAAACTACCATCAGACCAGTGTACATCTTGTAAGATACCTACTTTATCATTTGGTACGTCAACCCCTAAGTATTCCTTATACATCTTATTCCAAGTTTCATTTAGGCCTTCTGTAGATATGGTTCCATTGAAGAGTCCCTTTTCAATTTCATAGCGGACTAGGACATGTAATGGATATGTTAACTCATCTGCTTCTGTACGAACGAAAGATGGTTTTGCGACGTTGATAGCTTCATAGAATTCATCAAAGGATACATTACCTAACTGGGTTGGGAATATTTCCTGTAGTTTTGGATAATGATATGTCCAGAAAGCTGTTGTACGTCCTAAGTAGTTTTCGCACAATCTAGATTGAGATTCATGCATACCTGATGAAATTCCTTCGGATAGAATCATGCCATCATACTTAGGATCTACATCATGTTCATAGTATGCATGTCCTACTTCATGAACTGTTGATAGTACTGCTGAAATAACATCATTTTTAACGTACTTTGTAGTCGTACGGCAATCATTTTCGCATGTCCATGATGTAAATGGATGTTCAGATTCATTCTGATATCCCCACGAAGAATCAAAGTGTAGATATTCAAGTAATTGTGTCATGAATTTCTTTTGGTCTTCAATTGGAAATTCTTGGTGTAAGAATGCTTCATTCTTTTGTTTGGCTTGCGTAACCTTTTGAATGAGTGGTACAAGTCTTTCCTTTAATGCCATAAAGAATGCATCATACTTTTCTTGTGTCATACCTGGTTCATAGTCATCGAGCATCTGATCGTATAGGTTCTTATCGCTATTACGATAGCTATACATCTTCTTACTAACTTCGATAATTTTCTTTAAGTATGGTTCAAAGATAGAATAGTCAGATTGTGACTTTGCCTGAATCCATGCATCAAAGGATTCATCACGTAGTTTTTGATATGCGACAAACTCATCCTTTGGAATGCACATCGTATCCATTGCTTGTTTGTAGTAGAGCTCTACTGCGCGCTTGTTATCACCATCAATCTTTGGATCATCCTTTAATTCCTTTAAAAGTTGAACCATTGCTGGATCTGTTTCAATCGAGAATAATTCTCCTGCAAGATATGCGGAACGTTCATCACGATAAGCAGCTCCTGCGGATGGTGCGACGGTCTGTTTGTCTATGCCAATGATTGCTAATGCCATCTGATATGCAGAACGGCGAAATATCCAATCTTTATATTGTTGTAATTTCTCTTCGTATGTCATGATATTTCCTCCTATTTCATTGCGTTTATCATACACCTAGCAACTATCTTAAGGCACTTATAACGCAATGTTTGTTACATACAGTATAGCCTAATCCTGTGATAAGTCTGTATTATTTTTTCTTTCCTAACAGAAAAGAAAAACAGGAGTTATAAACTCCTGCTTGGATTACTTTTGGAAGTATTGTTTTAATTTAGCAATGATTTCATCGAGTGCTACACCTGTACGCTCGGACATCTTTTCCACGGTAGCCTTTGGCAACATGATTCTCGCTAGTGGAGTATCCAAAGCTCTAAACTTATCGCTGATTGTAAAGAGATACTGTTTTAGATTAGGATCAGCATCCAATAAATCCTTTAGTTTTGTCTCAGGTGTAATGCTTTCCGGATCAATTTTAGAAGAACTTGTAGCCACTGGCTTTTCTTCTACTGGTGCAGGTTGTTCTTCTTCTACGTTGCCATGTTCTTGATTAGACCATGTTAATAGTGTTTGGGAACCTGTTAATGCACGGATGTGTGTGCAATCCTGCATCATCTCTAGAATACCTCTAAACTTGCCGTCTTCATCTCTTACCGCAACATACTTGATGTAGATGAAGATTTCTGGCTTGTTAATCCAGAATTCAGCTTCATTTTGTTCACCACTTCTAAACTTTTCGATAATTTCTTCAACGATATGAACACTCTTTTTTGGATGGCAGTTCTTTACATCACGACCGATAACGTTCTTAGAACGTGGGAATACACGGTGCTTTGTGTCCGTATAGAAACGAACGATTTCGTTTTCATCAACGTATGATAAGTCAACTGGCATGTGTTGATATACCAAGTTGATTTGTTCAAGTGTCATCTTACCAGTCTTTACATCAAACTCTTGGTCGTTTCCAATGTGATAGCCATACTTACCAAGAAGACTAGCAAGTTCATTTGTAAATCCTTCTGTTGGTTTTGAAGATGCTGGTGTTTCTGTCTTTGTTGGTTCAACTGTGATATTCGCAAAACCAATTTCTTGATCACCCAACTTCATATGCTCAAATTCCTCTGCAGAGATTAACGCTAAAGATGTTGGATAGAGTACTGTTTCTTCCTTTTGCATTAGGTCTCTAACATCTGCTACAACTGTACTTTGTAGTTCGATAAATTCATTTTCCTTGCCCTCTTTAATTAAGTTATAGGCTTGTGTGATTTCATCACGGATAAAGTCATCTAATGTCCACATTGTCGTTGTAGGACGTGTAAAGCCCTTCTTTTCAAGTACTGGATATAACTGATTCTGCTTGCGAGAAAGATGCTTACGCCATTGGATCATCTGGTCATATAATTCAAACCATTGATTCTTGATAACTGGGTACTGCACAAGGTCCTCTACGGATAGTAAAAGTTCCTTCATCTTTTCGTTTTCACGATAGTAACATGCGATAGGATGTTCCTTAGGTAAGTTTGGTTTACTTGTATTTAAGATGCCATCAAATAAGTCTAACATCGCTTGGATGTCTTCTTTACGGCATTCATCATCGATTTCTTCTTTTAATTCTTGTTCAATAAGAGCTACTTCATATGGTTCTAAAGTGTGTACCTTCTCTTTAAGAATTGCACGTGCTTCTTCCATTGTGAGTTTTCCTGCATCATATGCATTACGTACTTCAAAAACTGTTTTTAGTTTTTCATCATTTACATTATTTAAATATTCTTTCATATCAGACACCTCCTGTTAGTATCAACAAACTAACTGTATCAAGTATCACAGATTTTGTCATTTAAGATTATCATTTTTTTATTAGTGTAAAAAAGACCATAACTTTCGTTATGATCTTACATGAATCATTTTGTTTATTCAGCACCTGTAACTGTCATGCCTTCTAAGCGTGTTACTGATGGTACGACTAGGTTATTGTACTGTACTGTTTCTTTGGACATGTATAGTTCTTTTACGTAGTCGTTCATACTTCCGGATAAAGATCCTCCAGAAACAACTGTTACCTTATCCTCGTCATGTAAGTATCCTAGACGGATTTCACCAAAGACATTACCTGTGACTGGATCGACTTGGAAATCAGAGAATTCTACAACTTCTAAATATTTACCTGTACGAAGTGTAGCCTCATCCTTTTGACCACCTGATACAACGACGTTAGAAATCTTGAAGCTATCCTTGAGGTTCATATAGCTAGCAAACATACAGCCACCCCAGTATTGCGTTGGAATGTTTGCGTCTAAGAGTGTTACTTCACGGATTGGTGCACCTTCATCATCGTAGTTAAAGTTTTCAGAAGAGTTTGGTAATTCCTTCACTGTCTTTAGTGTTAGCTTATCACCCTTTACATCTTGTGCAATGGCTTCGCCAATCTTCCAATCACTAAGCTTACGATAAACACTAGCTGCTGCTAACTTTTGAATAAAGTATTGATAAATGCTTGTAGAATCGCTTGTACTAAAGATAACAGCCATCTTTGGTAATTTAGGTGTAGGTACTGCACTCAGACGGTCTTTACCATACTGTAAAGTCTTAGTGACGTCACGTGTTAAACCTTCTTTATCGCATCCACCAGAATTGTACATACGATAGAGTTCAATTTCATGACCATCTTTACGTGCATTCACAACTGCTTCTACCATGGAACTTGGATAGGTCTCACAAACATCTACCCCTTCAGAGTTTATAAAACGACGTTCTACTTCATTAACGAAAATTTCATAGCTGTTGATATCTTCTGTTTCTGTTTCATGAATTGAACGCATTGTTGTAATAAAGTCTTCCGCGACCTTTGCGATATCAACTGTCTTTTGATTAGGTACAACTTCCTGACTTGGCTTTACAAGAGAATATGCCTTGTTTTTTACAAATTCTGCAGTGTAGATGAGTTGTTCTACTTTACGATTGATATCTTCAATGGAATCTGTTGGATTGATTTCATCACTTGCACTACCAAGTGCTTCACCGTTATCTAAAGAACGGTGTACTGTTAGTCTAATATGCTCTACATCTTTTGCACGGTTTTGGTCTAGCTCATGACGAATGAAGTAGAATTCCCAGCCACGTGTTTTCGTATCTGTGATTTCCCAAGCATCAGCTTTAGATTCTTTTAGAATTTCTATAATCTTCTCTAACATTAGCCTAATCTTCCTTTCGTCTTTAAATATGGTCCACCATCACTGACTTTGACCCATTCCTTATGGCCCTTACCACAAGCACCACAGCCATAGACACCACGATCACCAGATAGCATCGAAACATTACCTAATACTTCTGTCACATATCCTGTCATGATGACTGGTCCTACAACTTTGCCCGTTAACTTACCATCCTTGATTTCACGTCCAAGTTTGAGAATACATTGAATACCCCAGTGCTTTGGATCTTCCATACCAGAGGACATACCCTCTAGTAAGTATCCATGTTTTACAGACGCAATCATATCTTCAACCTTATCTGTACCTGAATCAAAGAGTGTATTTGTCATACGTGTATAAACTTTATGTTCATAGTTTTGACGCTTACCGTTACCAGTTGGTTTTACCCCTAAACGTAGTGCGCTTAAGGCATCACAAATACCGCTACGTAAGATACCGTTTTCGATTTCCACAACATCTCCCGCAAGTGTTCCTTCATCATCAAACGCAAAGGAAGTTACATTCTCTGCACAGAGTGCACCTTCATGCATGGTTACCAGTTCACTACCTACTCGCTTATCGATAAAGTCTTTACCAAGTGCACGGTTTTTAACGAACATGTCCATCTCAACCCCATGACCAAACGCTTCATGTGCGATAAGTCCTGATACTTCTGGTGTCGTGATAATTTCATATTCACCTGGTTCGATTGGGTCAGCAGTTAATACTTCTTTGGCAAATTTCACTGCATAATCAATCTTATCCTTTAGTTGTGTAAATACTTCAGGTCCACCTAAAGCAGATAATCCTTGATAGCCAATTTCATTCTTACCATCCATCACGATGATAGGTGCGACTACCCCTTCACAATACACATAGCTCTGTCTTAAATCACGATTAGCAGTTAAGAATAACTTTGAAACGTGTGTAGATTGTGCAATGACCATACAGTCCACAACATGTTCATCCTTACTAATCGCCTCAAGGGAATAAGAATTTAAGTCATTTACCAACTTTTCAATATCTGTATTTTCAGGTAATTGTTCACATTCCTTTTCCACAAAGAGTGTGAGTGGTTCATCCTCTAACTTCTTTGTGTTGTATACAGCAGTGTTAGTTAGTTTTAATACTGCTAGTTGTGCATCGAGTTCTTTTTTAATCTTGTGGTAAGTTTCCTCGATGGAATCCGCATCAAAGTGATTAAATGCGTATTCACTATATAAGCCATCCTTATAGACACGCACAACACTACCGCGTTCTGTCGTTAGATTGGAAGAACTGATGACTTTCACCTGTTGAGAGATGCGAATCGCAAAGCCTTTAGAATCCGTCGAAAGAACACTGACATAATCATAATCGTCGCCTAGTTTAGACACTAATTGTTTTAAACTTGGCGCAAGTGTATTTAAATATTCTGAAAATGGTGCTTTCATAATTTTTTCATCCTTTCCTTTTGCTATATTGTACATCAATTTATCCTGCTTGGATATTTCATTTTTGTAACATATCATTGCATTTTCATTGTTTTTTTATGCAGAAATTATTAAAATTGATGACAAATGACAATTATAAGGCGTGGACAAACACGGCTTTTTGCATTTTTAGACTTAGAGGAGGATCGACTATGCGTATTGGTATGGATATCGGATCAACAACCATCAAGTGCGTTGTACTGGATGAGAATGATCAAATCATCTATTCCGCATATGAAAGACATTACAGCCACATTCTTGAAAAGACACGTGAACTGTTAACGTCTTTAAATGATACATATTTAAAAGGTAAGAAAGCATACTTTGCGATTTCCGGTTCTGCCGGAATGGGATTAGCCGATAGTTGTGGTGTTAGTTTCGTACAGGAAGTATTTGCGGACCGCGTTGCGGCGAACCGCCTAAATCCTGGTACTGACTGTATCATCGAGCTTGGTGGTGAAGATGCCAAAATCTTATTCTTAACAAATGGTACAGAAGTTCGTATGAATGGTTCTTGTGCTGGTGGTACTGGAGCCTTCATTGACCAGATGGCTACCCTTCTAAAGATGAGCGCTGATGAGATGGATAAGGCTGCTCAACAAGCAACACGTAAGTATACGATTGCGGCTCGTTGTGGTGTATTCGCAAAGAGTGACGTTCAACCATTAATCAACCAAGGTGCTTTAGCAAGTGATATTGCGGCTTCTATTTACCAAGCGGTTGTTAACCAAACAATTGCTGGCCTTGCCCAAGGCCGTCCAATCTCTGGAAAGATTTTATACTTAGGTGGACCACTCACATTCTCTAAATGTTTACGTGATAGTTTCAACGAAACATTAAAGGTTGAAGGCATCTGTCCTGAAAACAGTCTTCTATACGTTGCCTTAGGTGCCGCATATTACGCAGATAAGGAAGTTGTATTTGACGATGTTGTTAAGGGTTTAGCCAACTATGGCAAAACTGCGACATATGCAAGCTTACCACCGCTCTTCAACAATGTTGAAGAATATAACGAATTTAAAAAGCGTCACGCAAAGGCTAGCGTCCCACGCGTAGACTTTGATGAAAATACTGGCCCTGTTCACATTGGTATCGACTCTGGTTCGACAACAATCAAAGTTGCGGTCATTGATGATAATGCAAACCTACTTTATACAGACTATCAATCCAATAGTGGTAACCCACTACCTATCGTCATTGATGTCTTAAAGGGTCTATATGAAGCTCATCCAAACTTAAAGATTCAATCTGTAACAACAACCGGTTATGGTGAAGCGTTAATGACACATGCATTACATACTGACTTTGGTCTTGTGGAAACAGTTGCTCACTTTACAGCTGCCAAACACTTTATGCCAGATGTAGACTTCATCATCGATATCGGTGGTCAGGATATGAAATGCTTTAAGATTGAAAATGGCGCAATCTCTGACATCTTCTTAAATGAAGCTTGTTCATCTGGTTGTGGATCATTCTTGCAGACATTCTCTGAAGCTCTTGGTTATAGCGTTAAGAACTTTGCACAAGAAGCACTTTTTGCAAAGCAACCAGTTGACCTTGGTAGCCGTTGTACAGTATTTATGAACTCCAGCGTTAAGCAGGCACAGAAAGATGGTGCAGGCTTTGACTGTATCTCTGCTGGTCTTTCTATTTCTGTCGTTAAGAATGCACTATATAAAGTTATTCGTACTTCAAGCCCTGAACAACTTGGTAAGAAGATTGTTGTACAAGGTGGTACATTCTATAACGAAGCCGTATTACGTGCCTTTGAAAAAGAGATGGGAGTCGATGTTGTACGTCCTGATATTGCTGGTTTAATGGGTGCGTATGGTGCAGCATTACATGGTAAAGAACATAGTAAGCCAGGTACCATTTCTTCCATCCTAACACTAGAAGAACTCAACAACTTTACACAGAAGGTTCAAAACGTTCAGTGTGGTCTTTGTGGTAACCACTGTCAGATGACGGTCAGTGTCTTCCAGGATGGCAAACGCTTTATCACAGGTAACCGTTGTGATAGACCTGTTACTGGTAAGTCCAACGATGATAGTCTTAACTTGTATGCATACAAGCAACAACAACTCAATCAATTGATGAAAAATCCTGGTACTGGTACACGTGGTAAGATTGGTATTCCTATGGTTCTTAACATGTATGAACTTTTACCATTCTGGCATGCTTTCTTTACAAACCTAGGTTTCCAGGTAATTGTCAGCCCATTTAGTAACCGTAAGTTATACCAAGCAGGTCAAGGCTCTATTCCTAGTGATACAGTATGTTTCCCTGCCAAGTTAACGCATGGTCATATCATGGCTTTACTCAAGAAAGATGTAGACGCTATCTTCTATCCATGTATGAGTTATAACATCGATGAAGGCTTAGGTGATAATCACTATAACTGCCCTGTCGTTGCCTACTATCCTGAAGTTTTAGCTGGTAATATTCGTGAGCTTGAAAATACTAAGTTCATCTATGAATATCTCAACCTCGAACAACGCAAAGACTTTGTTCGATTAATGCCTAAGATTATGCAGAAGTACTATCCAGATTTAAAGACTGCAGATATCCAAAACGCTATTGAATCTGCATATACCGCATATCGTAAGCATATGGAAGATACACGTAAAGAAGCAGAGCGTATGATTACAGAAGCTCGCAATGAAGGTAAGCGTATTATCGTTCTTGCTGGCCGTCCATACCATGTCGATCCAGAAGTAAACCATGGTATCGATAAGTTAATTGTTCAACATGGCGCTTGTGTTATTACAGAAGATAGTATCTCTAACTTAGTTCAAAAGTTTGATACTTCTGTCTTAAACCAATGGTCCTATCACAGCCGTCTCTACGCTGCTGCCAAATACTGTGTTAACCACGCAGATATGGACTTAATCCAACTTGTATCCTTCGGATGCGGTCTTGACGCCGTAACATCTGATGAAACAAAGGAAATCTTACAAGAAGGAAATAAACTCTATACACAGTTAAAGATTGATGAAATCACCAACCTCGGTGCCGTCAATATCCGTATTCGTTCATTATTCGCCGCTCTAGACGAAAGAAAGGAACAAGCCTAATGGAATACATGACACCTAACTTTACAAAAGACATGTTAAAAACACATACGATTCTTGCGCCTAACATGGCTCCAATGCAGTTTGCTGCGATTAAGGCTGCCATGGAGAGTGAAGGCTATCGTATTGTCATGCTAGAAAATGCTGGTGCAGAAGTTGCCCAATTGGGTTTGAAGTATGTACACAATGATACATGTTATCCCGCATTATTAATTATTGGTCAGTTCTTAGATGCTTTAAACAGTGGTAAGTATGACCTACAGCATACAGCCCTATTGATTTCACAATCAGGTGGAGGCTGTCGTGCTTCTAACTACATTAAGTTATTACGTAAGGCACTTGTAAAAGCAGGCTATGATTATATCCCTGTCGCATCACTAAATGCGTCAGGTCTTGAAAAAGGATCCTCGATGCCAATGACTTTACGTCTTCTGCTCAAGGTTCTAGCCGCTGCAGAATACGGTGACTTAATCGCCGCACTACACAATCAAGTAAAACCATATGAGATTAATAAGGGAGATGCGGCTGCTTGTGTTACCAAATGGACAGAACAAGTACAGGATTGGTTAAACCACAATAAAAACTATACTATCTTCTCTATGAAGCGTCGCTTTAAAGATATCGCAAATGACTTCGCTAAAATTCCAGTAAATCGTACACCAAAGGTAAAAGTTGGTGTCGTAGGAGAAATCTATGTAAAGTTCTCCCCTATGGGAAATAATGACTTAGTCTCCTTCCTAGAATCACAAGATTGTGAAGTTAATATGCCAGGTCTTATGG
>CALEMV010000395.1 GCA_937910655.1 uncultured Solobacterium sp. | reverse complement strand
TTACTGTAACAGCGACAGATACTGCTGGTAATCCAACAACAAGTACATTCAAGATCACTGTACAACGTGATACAGACCACGATGGTACTCCAGATGTTACAGATACAGATGATGATGGAGATGGATATCCAGATACAGAAGAAGCAGCTAGAGGAACAGATCCAAAGGATCCAACATCTAAGCCAACGACTTCAATCACACCAATCTCTAATCAAACAGTTGTAGAGGGCAATCCAATTAGTTCAGTAACAGTTACAGTTGATAATCCAAATACAACAGTAACAGTAAGTAACTTACCAAATGGTGTAACTTACAACCCAGCTACTAAGACTATCAGTGGAACACCTTCCATTACTGACTGGACACCAACAGAAGAAACTCGTGAGATTACAGTTACTGTAACAGCGACAGATACTGCTGGTAATCCAACAACAAGTACATTCAAGATTACTGTTCAAAGAGATACAGACCACGATGGAGATCCAGATGTTACAGATACAGACGATGATGGAGATGGATATACAGATGCTGATGAAGTGGCTCATGGTACAAATCCAAAGGATCCAACATCTAAACCAACTACAACTCCAACACCGACTCCACAGACAACGATAACAAATCCAAATCAGACAGTTATCGATGAACAACCAATTACAAACATTGTAATTACTCCTGGTGATCCAGCTACTGTGATTACTGTTGACACAAGTAAGTTACCTAACGGTGTAACTTATAATCCAACTACTCATACAATCAGTGGAACACCTGATGTAACAAACTGGACACCAACAGAAGAAACTCGTAACTTCCAGATTCCTGTAACTATTCAAAATCCAGATGGTACAACAGTTACAAGAACAATTGATATTACAGTTGAAAGAGACACAGATGGTGATGGAGATCCAGATGTTACTGATTTAGATGATGATAACGATGGATACACAGACGTGGAAGAAGTGGCTAATGGTACAGATCCAAAGGATGCTAACTCAAGACCTGCTTCTGCTCCACAACCAAGCACTCCAAGTGCAAGTGGAAGTTCTTCTACTGTTCAAAGAACAGCGCAGACAAGTGATGCAACAAATCTATTTGGTTACGCAACTTCAATGACATTCTTTGCAACATTATTGTTAATTCTAGCTTTCATCAGAAAAGAACAGTCCGCTAAGTAAAATTTGTAAAACACATAAAGAGTACTCGATTTAGTGAGTACTCTTTACAATTTGTTGATAATGTATACAATTTTTATCGATTGCTTAAGAATTTCTTAAAAAGTTAGGCGTATAAATTGTTTATCCAATGTATATATTATATGATACTGGTGAATAAGGATGTTACGCCTATTTTTTGTATATATTGATTGATTAGAAGATTGTTTCGATTCATTGGTTTGTAACAGAATTGGTTTATTACATAAGCGTCTTTGGGGAAAGGTTGGTTTTGAGAATGTTTAGAAGGAAGTCATTATTTACAGTTTTACTAGCTTTAATTGTTTCACTTTCAATACTTCCAATATTTAAGTTGGAGGCACATGCGGCGACAGTTAATGCAAGTACACTTGCTGAACTACAACAGGCAATTAATGATGCGACAGATGCAACAGAAATTGTTTTAACTGCAGATATACCATTAACTGCAACAGTTACAGTTCCAGCTAGAAAGGATATTACTCTAAGTGGTGGTTTTACTCTAACTAGAACTAATAGTGCTATTGCATTTGATATCAAAGAAGGTGCAAGTCTTACTTGGGAAGACATTATTCTTGATGGTAATGCAAAGGATACAGGTTATAAGAGTGCTGTCATTAACAACCAGGGTAAATTAACATTTAACGGTGGTGAAATCAAGAATGTAAGATCAAGTAGTGGAATGGTAGGTATCGTAACGACAAAGGGCCCTAATGCAATACTTACAATGAATGGTGGATCATTTCATGATAACTATATGAGTAACCAGTTTACAAATGTCGTTAAGATTACAGAGGGTGCTTCCTTCTTCATGAATGGAGGAGATATCTCAAACAATACACTAGAACATTCCGGAAGCAGTGGTCTAAATGCAGCTGTTGGTGTTGAAGGTATTAAAGGTACTTCTACGATGGAGATGACTGGTGGTACGATTATAGGAAATAGTGCAGAGTATGGTGGTATTCTTGTAGGGACATATAGTACAAACTACACAATGCAGAATAACTTCAGTGATCCAGCACACTACTACTCAAAAGGTATTCTCAACCTCAAAGGTGGTACAATTTCTAACAATACAGCAGCTGTTTTAGGTGGTGGTATTGCGGTAAATGGTACCGGAATATTAACAATGGATGGTGGAACAATCAGTGGTAATAAGGC
>CALEMV010000394.1 GCA_937910655.1 uncultured Solobacterium sp. | reverse complement strand
GCGTCAGATGTGTATAAGAGACAGGCATCACATACTTTATCTGCATGGTCAGTAATGACTTGTACGCGTGTAATCTTATAACGTTGATGCATTGTATTTACAACCTGTGTAGAAACATATTGGAAGATAATAGAATATAACGCTTTATCCCAACCAAATGCTAAACCTGCAAGCATCAATACAAATGCATTTAAACCAAGTAGGTAATTCCACGTCGGTCTCTTTAATCTTACGGATAGATCAATCGCAATAAAGTCCGTACCTCCACTACTCGCATTAGAGCGTAGTGCAAGTCCAATCGCAAACCCGTTAATCAGACCACCAAATACAGCTATCAATAACATATCCTGTGTAACAATAGGAACATTAATAATAATCGAGAATAGTGAGCTAAGTGAAAACCAAAGAATGGAATATAGTACAAACTTATGTCCAATGCGATTCCAAATAAATAGCACTACAGTAAAGTTCATAATCCAATAGATGACACCAAATGGAATTACTACACCTATTTGTCTTTCTATTAGCATTACTACAAGTCGTGATATGCCAGCAAATCCACCTGGGAATAAGTTACCTGAACTTACAAAGGATTCAATTCCAAACGCATATACAAGTGCAGAAAATGCAATGGTAATGATATATTGAATATCTTTCTTTGTAAAAGTCATGTTTAGTTTATGAATAGACATACGAAATTAATCTCCACTACGTACATGCAATATCATATCATAGTTCAAACAAAAAAAGACCCTAAGGTCTTATTGAATATCTAACTTTGTTTCACAACAATAATCATTACATGTATGACAACCATCTTCTGCACACAAGACTTCAAGTGCACGGGTATCCATCGCAAATGCTTCAATCTCTACCTTCGCATTAAATGCAATATCTTTTACTGCGACAGCACTTCTTGCTGGAAATGGTTTTTGAAAGAAACGAGAATATACTTCATTCATTGCCGCAAACTCTTCCATGTTCTTTACAAAGACTGTAGTTTTTAAAACATAAGACATATTTAAGCCAGCTTCCTTTAATAATACTTCGATGTTTTTAAGAACTTGTTCTGTTTGAACACGAATGTCATCTGATACGAGTTGACCAGTTGTAGGATCTATTGGTAGCTGACCAGAGATATATATAAAGTCACCTGCACGAATAGCGGGTGAATATGGCCCTACCGCTACTGGGGCATTGTTTGAACTAATCGTTTCTTGAATCATTGTTTACTCCTCACTATCACTTGTCGAATCATCAGAAAGCGTTGCTATAAAATCACGATGCTTTGCTTGTCTTTTTTGCATTAACTTTAGATGCTTGTTACTCGACATTACAAGAAAGCAATACACAGTTAGAAATAGTATAACCAAAATGACTGCTAATGAGATGAAATCATCAAAGGTTTCTAACATGTAATCACCATCTTTCCTTGTAAGTATACCTATGAAAACTGAGGTTGTCCAAATATATGCCTAATCAAATTGTTGTAAGAAATCTTTACCTTTTATCACCTCTGTGTGTGAGAGTTCCGGGAAGCCTAATTGGTCTAAAACTTCATAAACACAGATTGCCACACAGTTTGAAAGATTCAAACTACGCGCTTCTGCCACCATTGGAATACGTACACAACGGTCGTAGTTATCATGGAGTATATGCTTATCAATACCAGTACTTTCTTTACCAAACACTAGATAGATATCCTTACCTTCATCCAACTTGTAGTCGAACTCTGAAGGTGTCTTTTCACCATAACGTGTAATGTAATAATAGGAACCTTCATGCATGTTGTAAAATGTTTGCCAATCTGGATAGATTCTATAATCTAATTCCTTTACATAATCCATCCCAGCACGCTTTAAAGATTTATCTGTAATCTTAAAACCCATCGGCTCAATAAGATGTAGACGACAATTCATCGCCATACATGTACGCATGATATTTCCTGTATTCTGTGGAATTTCTGGTTCATATAAAACTACGTTAATCATACTAACCTTCTTTCAATTTTGTGTTTCAACAACACTAGTAAAATCTTTAATAAAACTATCATGCTTATAAACAATAGTATAATTCCAAAAACAACCGCAAAGAAGAAGTTTGATGGAAACATATTGATCATAATTGAAACATTTGGATCTAGTAAAAATAAATCATTGTCGAAAAAAATGTAATGGAAATTCATCCAAAAGCCATTAAAGTCCACAATTGCATAAATCCCCACAAACAAAAGTAATGAGCCCAAGAATAGTAGACCATTTCTATACGCATTTGTTAGTATCATATAACTTTCATTTCGATGCGTTAGCACCAAAAATGCTAATAGCACTACACTTCCAACA
>CALEMV010000393.1 GCA_937910655.1 uncultured Solobacterium sp. | reverse complement strand
TAGTAGGCTTCTTTGCAATCGCAAAGTCTACAGTACCTGCATCTTTATTCGCATCTACAACCGTTACCTTAATAGGCATACCAATACGATATGTCTTCTTACGTCTTTGACCCACAAGTTCAAAACGATCTTTATTAAATTCGTAATAGTCATCGTCTAAGTCCGCAACGCGAATCATACCTTCTACAGTATTCTCTAGTTTTACATACATACCAAAACTTGTAATACTTGAAATAATACCAGAATAAGTTTTGCCAATTCTTTCATGCATGTATTCAGCAATCTTCATATCTTCACATGCATATTCAGCGTCTTGACTATTTCTTTCGCGGATGCTTGCATGTTCAGCTTGTGACTTACATTTCTCTAAATCATTTGCACGTTGTTCTAAGTTATCGTTTGCTTGGAAACAGTACTTACGTAACATACGATGTACGATTAAATCTGGATAACGACGAATCGGAGAAGTGAAGTGTAGATATTCATCTTCTGCTAGACCAAAGTGTCCAACACATGAAGCGTCATATCTTGCCTTCTGCATACATCTTAATAACATAGTACTTAGTACTGGATATTCTGGAAGATCATGTACCGATGCTAAGTATCTTTGCAATTCATTTGGATAAATCGCTGTTTTACCTAGTATCAACTTATGTCCCATACCCTCTGAGATACGAACAAATTCCTTCATCTTCTTTGCGGTTGGGGACTCATGTATACGATAGATAGATGGAACATCTAACCACTTCATATAGTTGGCTACAGATACATTTGCCGCAATCATACAGTCTTCAATCATTCTTTCCGCATGACCACTCATACGTGCATGTACATCAATTGGACGACCCTTCTCATCCACCTCTACAACTGTCTCTGTTCCATCAAAGTCAATCGCACCCTTAGCTGTACGATTTGCACGAATTGCATCAGCACAATCTCTTAAATCAAAGAAGAGATTGCCTAAATGCTTATACTCTTCCTGTAGCTTTTCATCACCATCAAGAATCTTATTTACATTTGCGTATGTCATACGTTCTGTAGAACGAATCACACTTGGATAAATCGAGTACTCATCAATCTTGCCACTGTGATTTACATTCATCTGACAAGTAATTGTTAATCTTTCTACATATGGATTTAATGAACAAATACCATTACTCAATTCATGTGGCAACATTGGTACAACTCTGTCTGTTACGTATGTAGAACATCCACGTGCAAGTGCTTCTTTATCTAAAGCACTATCTTCTGTTACATAATGTGATACATCCGCAATAGAAACCTTTAATACCCACCCATTTTCAACAGGGGTCACACTAACCGCATCATCAAAGTCTTTTGAGTCATCACCATCAATCGTAACGATTGTTTCACCAGTTAAATCAACACGATCTTCCTTATCAATTTCCTGAATTTCCTGGGGAATTGTTTTAACCTCTTCCATAACAGCTTCAGGGAATTGTGGATCAATATCATGGTCAAGCAAAATCGCTAGAATATCTACTCCTGGATCATCCTTATAACCAATGACACGTTCAACATATAAAACAATTGCAGCGCCATACTTCTGTATACGACAAAGAACCTTCATTCCCTCGACAGGAAGAAAATTCTGATCATATTTTACAGTTAATAGCTTATCCTGTAACTTTTCATCATCAGGAATAAACTTTAGTCTCTTACCACGTTGTAAGAAAGTGCCAATCATAAAATCCTTAGCACGTTCAATAACTCTTAAAACCTGGCCATATGTTTCCCAAGGCTTGCAGCGGACAAGTACAGTATCTCCATCTAATGCAGTATTTTGATCAGTAGGATCAATCTTAATCGATTCTCTATCCTCACGGTCTACAAAACCTAATCCTGAACGATTGATAGAAATTCTACCAGTTACTACACCAGCCTGTTTTTGTGTTAAATATTGGTTGTCATCTGCTCTAAATAGCAATAATTCTTTTTCTAATTCAGATAATGCTTGGCTTACTTTTACGAAGTCTGATGAAGAAGTCATTCCAAGTGCACTTAAAATATCGTCCACTTTACGATTCTTCTTAGGATGATTTTCAATGTATTCTAATAGTCTTTGTTTTAAATTTTCCATAATTCTTCCTTCTGTTACAGTTCATCTTTAACTGTATTTATTCTGTATCTTTGTAATAAGCAATATCTGATAATATGCAATGTTTCTTCGTAAGAAAAAACCGGCTTTCACCGGTTACTTAATCACTCTTATCGCGATAACTAAAGCAAAAAATGCAATTCCAAGTACCAACGTTAGATTAGAAATGACCTTTTCAGATCCTCTCTCTTTAGTGTTGGCAAATAGATTTAATCCGCCATTTCCAGTGAATGCACTAGAAATACCGTCAGATTTTCCACCCTGTAATAGTGATAAAATAATCAGCAAAGCCGATACAATCATTAATATAGCGTTAAGCATCTAAAAAGCTCCTTTCGCTTGCCCCAGTATTATACCATCGCTTTATATTGATGTCCAATACCACTTTACTTCTTATCAGAATCCTCTTCTTCTGATTTGGAATCTTCATCATTTACAGCCTCATCACCCTTAACAGGCTCTTCTGCTACTACCGCCTTTTCTTCCTTGATAATTTCTTCAGGTTTTGATTCTTCTTTATCAACTGGTTGCTCATCTTTAACAGACTGCTCTTCCACTATAACGGTTTCTTCCTTTATAGACTCTTCAGGTTTTGTAGTTTCTTTTTGTTGTACAGGCTGTGGTTCTGCTACTTTCTTTACTTCATGACGTTTAATATAGACAACACCAAGTGTAATGATTGCAACTAAATATAATAGATATCCAACACCGACACCCTGACGGAACGCAGAGATTGGATTCCAAAGGATAAATGTAATAAGCACTATAAGAATAGATCTTTCTAACTTCTGCGCATCTTTTACAAGTACTCCTTGAATCATAAATACACTAAGAGCTATTGTCGCTGATGCAATAAATGGTCTTGTACCAAATGCAGGCACTGCAATACGTCCATTACTCCAAAATCTCAAGAATAGTGAAAGAATTAATGCAACACTTGCTCCTGTTACAACCTTGTTTAGATTATATGCAGTCTGTAACTTTGCAATTAAACTACCTTCAATACATGGTGTCGTATCAAATTCATCCTTTTTGAAAAATCTTAAATATACATATATTAGTAAGATCACTAAGCTAATATCCGCTAGAATGCGAATAATATTGACTGTACCTAATAAATAAGAATATCCAGATCTAGGGATTGAGAAATTAACAATACCAAATGATAACCATGAATATAGGTTCTCTACCACACCAGCACCAAAATCTAACAACGATTCTGTCTTTTGTAAATCTTCAATTTGCTTTACAATGTGTCCAATTAAACTAAATAGCCATAATAAGTTAACAACTCTAAGTGTAATAAATACTTTTTCATTTTTCTTTAATGTAAACACTATTTCAATGACTGATGAAATTAAAAATAGTGTTGCCATACTAGCCATTGCGTATAGATTTAGTTTTCCAAAGCTTGGCAATACTGCAATCTTAAAGAATGAAGCAAGAATGATTGCCAACTGGCTGCATAATAACGCAAGGAATACTTTATTAATCAGAGTCTTCTCTTTTGTCAAATTACGAATGAAGTTTTCCATAATATCTCCCTTTTATATTCATTAAAACCACTATAAAGCTATGAATAATTCACCTTAACTTTACAGTGGTTTTATTATACATCATTGTTG
>CALEMV010000392.1 GCA_937910655.1 uncultured Solobacterium sp. | reverse complement strand
GAATCTACCTGCATTAAAGGGCAAATTCGCAACATATTACCGATGGTTCCTGCAGTCTTTGAGATTCTTCCACCGCGGATAAAGAAAGTTAAATCACCTGAGAAAAACCATGCATGACATTCTAACTTATGTGCTTCAATCCACTCATGAAGTGTATCAATATCCATACCAGATTCCTGAAGTTCCCTAGCCTTTTCTACAAGTAATCCAAAACCTGAAGAAGCGTTCTTAGAATCCACAACATAGATTTTACGTTCTGGATATTTTTCGCGCATTACTTCTGCCGCCATGCGTGCAGAGTTATAAGTACCAGAGATTCCAGAAGATAATGTAAAGTGCAATAAATCATTTCCTTCTTTTAAGATACTCTCAAAAAAATCTTCATAACCAATTTGGTTCATCTGTGAAGTATGTGTCATTGCACCATCTACCATTGCTTGATAGAAGTCACTAGCAGATACAGTTTCAAATAAGTCATCTGTATAGGTTGTATCAGCCAGTTCATATTCAAAACATAAATATGGAATATTTCGTTCTTCAAAATAGTGTTTATTTAAATCAGCTGGTGAACAAGCTGATATAACATATGGTCTCATTAGTTCTCCCCCCCCTTTTTTAAAATAGAGATGAAAGGTTATTTTGTTTTAGGTGGTGTTAAATTCTTCTGTTTTTCATGACATCCATTCACGAATGGACAACGGTAACACTCTGGATTACGCGCATGACAGAGATAGCGACCAAAGAAAATCATCTGATGATGTGTTTTGATCCAATGTTCACGTGGAATCTTACGCATCAGTTTACGCTCTATCTTCTCAACATCATCCTTTTGATAACATAGTCCTAGTCTTCTGGAAATACGTGCCACATGTGTATCTACCGCAATGCTTGGAATATTGAAACATTCAGCCAAGATCACATTAGCACATTTTCTACCAATACCAGGTAATGTCGTTAATTCTTCCATCGTTTGTGGTACTTTTCCATCAAACTGTTCTACAACACCTTTGGCAAATCCTACAATTTGCTTTGCCTTATTGCGATATAACCCAAGGGATGCGATATATTTCTCAACATCCTTTGTTGGTGCTTTGGCTAATTCATATGGAGATGGATACGCTTTAAATAATGCAGGTGTTACGCGATTAACAGATACGTCTGTTGTTTGGGCAGAAAGGATTACCGCAACAGATAATTCATAGGGATTACGATGCGTCAATTCACAATGAGCATTTGGATGTAACTTCTGTAGATACTCCAAAATAAATGGTACAGATAAACGTTCCATTATTTCTTCTCCACTCCTACGGAATCCGCTGTGATATTCTTCTGTTTCCAATCAGATAAAATCTTTTCAATATACCCTAAGTTTAGATGTTGGTACGCACTGGCTTCACGTAATGCCGCAATAATCAGACGTTTGTCTGTCACTTTATTCCAATCACTAATTTTCTGCATTTCATTTTGGCTTAATGTTCTACCAAATTCAGTCTCAAAAGTATCAATCAGTGAACGATCTAGGATATTTTCAACCCTTGCAACATCCGTTTCAAATAGTCCTGACAAGTCAAAGACAACCGCTCTTGCGGAAGCTTTAATATCTAAATACTTCTTTGCACAAAGTGCAGAAATAACACGGTTTAATTCCTCTTCTTGTATTCCTGTTTTTTCTCTAAGGGCATCCATCGTAATTTCAATACGATTTTGATTCATAAAATCAATGAGTAAAACAATGACAAGCTCGACACTATCCATACCAAGCAAGCCCATTTGATCAAGTATCCAATCACGATGATTTACATATTTTTGTTCATACCATTTCATAGGTTTACTCCCTTATAACTGTTTTAATAATTCTTGGAATGCAAGATGAGATGTAACTGTAAACTCTGGTTTTATATCACTGTTACTTTCTTCATTGCTTGGATGATACCAACAGGTATGAATCCCTGCACGTATACCTCCAGCAATATCACTCGTCAACGAATCGCCGATGATAATGACTTCATCAGGATTTTTTGTTGGAATTCTATCAAAGACATAATTGAAAAATTCAATCTGTGGTTTTTCATATCCGATTTCATCTGAGATAAAGATTCCATCAAAGAATTCTTCGATATGTGCTTTGGCAATCTTCTGACGTTGTAGTTGTTTAACACCATTGGTAACGAGGTATTGCTTATATTCTGGGTGTAGTTTCTTTACAGTTTCATATGCCTCGGGCATAAAGACAACTGTATCTAGCAATCCATTTAAGTATGCTTGGTTAAACTCTTCAACATGAGTAGTCTCCACACCAATTTTAGTAAAGAAATCCACAAAGCGTTCTACAAGTAGTTTCTCTTTTGTGATTTCACCCTTTTCAAGTTTGCACCAATAGACATCATTAATTCCTTCATACATGTGTAGAAGTTCATCTGTGATTTCACCATAGCCAAACTTTCTAAATGTATTTTTTAATGAGTTTTCTGCACTACGATGGAAATTTAATATTGTACCATCGATATCCCACAGAATTATCTTAATCATATTGGTCTACCACCTTTCGTTTGAAAAGAAGATGTTATTAAAACATCTTCATATTTGTTACATTGTTTCTTGTGGCTGATCAGCCCATAAAGCTTCTAAGCGATATGTACTTCTAGCATCTTCTGTAAAGATATGTACAACCACTTCATTCATATCAATGAGTAC
>CALEMV010000391.1 GCA_937910655.1 uncultured Solobacterium sp. | reverse complement strand
TCCCATTATGATTCCTCCTTTCTATATTAATTAGAATAAGCCGTAGGTTTCTCCATGTTCATCAACACCCATATTGACTGCTGCAGGCACCTTTGGAAGTCCTGGCATTGTGAGTACATTGCCAGTGTAAACAACCATAAATCCCGCACCAGCAGATATCGAAATATCTGTAATATGTGTCACAAAGTTTTCCGGTCTTCCTTTAAGGGCAGGATCATCACTCAGCGATAATGGCGTCTTTGCCATACATACCGGTAACTTATCCCATCCATGTTTGATAAAGTCCTGTATCTTTGTTTTGGTTAGTTCGCTGAATTCTATAAGTGGTGAGCCATAAACTATTTCACAAATCTTTGTAATTTTTGTTTCAATGGAATCTTCCACATCATAGATTGGTTGATACTTGCCTGCATGGTCTGTAATCTCTACAACCTTATTTGCAAGATCTAGCATACCCTCTCCACCTTTTGCCCATCCATTTGCTTCCGCAACCGGATAGTTATTTTCATGACACCACGCAAGTAACGCATCTACTTCTTCTTTACTATCTTTTGCGAACTTGTTAATAGCGACAATAAATGGAAGTTTGAAGCTTTGAATTGTTTCAATGTGTTTCTGCAGGTTCTTCGCACCTGCAAGCATAGCTTCGATGTTTGGTTGATCAAGATTTTCTTGTTCGATACCCCCGTGCATCTTAAGAGCGCGAATTGTTGCGACTACCACAACCGCTGAAGGGTCTAGTTCTGCTAATCGACATTTAATATCCAAGAACTTTTCAGCTCCTAAATCTGCGCCAAACCCTGCTTCAGTTACTACATAATCAGCTAATTTAAGAGCCATCTTAGTAGCGATAACTGAGTTACATCCATGCGCAATGTTTGCGAATGGTCCACCATGTATGAATGTTGGAATATGTTCCAAAGTTTGTACCAAGTTTGGATTAATCGCTTCCTTCATCACGACTGTAGCAGCACCAGCAGCTTGAATATCATTCACAGTTACTGGTTGATCATCGTATGTATACGCAACAACTGCTTTACCAATTCTCTTTTCAAAATCATTTAAGTCCTTTGAAAGACATAAGATGGCCATTACTTCAGAAGCTACTGTAATTACAAAATGGTCTTCTCTTTCAACACCATTCGATTTCTTCTTCTGTGCAATTGTAATGTCACGTAGTGTACGATCATTCATATCTAAACAACGCTTCCAAGTAACTCTTGTTGGGTCGATATTAAGTGGGTTACCTTGGAAGATTGAATTATCTAAGATAGCCGCAATTAAGTTATTGGCTGTTGTGATTGCATGCATGTCACCTGTAAAGTGCAGGTTGATAGATTCCATTGGGACTACCTGTGCATATCCTCCACCAGTTGCACCACCCTTTAAGCCAAAGACTGGTCCTAATGATGGTTCGCGTAAACATGCCATCACATTCTTGCCAACCTTAGATAATCCATCTGCTAACCCAATCGTCGTTGTAGACTTTCCTTCACCTGCTTTTGTTGGGTTGATTGCAGTTACCAATACCAGTTTTCCATCTGGTTTATCTCTTAGTGTTTCCATGAGTTTAATGCTTACTTTGGCTTTTTCTTTGCCATACATTTCCAAGT
>CALEMV010000390.1 GCA_937910655.1 uncultured Solobacterium sp. | reverse complement strand
GTCTATTTGTTGGTACTTCGTATACACGCATATTATATGTATTTAAAAATTCATCTTCTTCTGTCTTTGCAGTACCTGTCATACCACTTAACAAGTCATACAAACGGAAGAAGTTCTGATATGTAATTGTTGCAAGTGTAATTGTCTCTTGCTTGATACCAACATTTTCTTTGGCTTGAATTGCTTGATGTAATCCATCGCTAAATTCACGTCCAGCCATTTTTCTGCCAGTAAACTGGTCAACAAGAATAATCTCATCATCTCCAACGACATATTCAACATCTCTTGTCATAAGATAGTTTGCACGCATTGCATTTTGAATGTAATGCACTATGCTTGCATGTTCACCATTATAGATGTTCTCGATACCGAAGGCACGGTCAGCCTTCTTTAAACCTGCCTCTGTCAATACAACTGTCCGATCTTCTCTATCAATTTCAAAATCAACATCTCTTTTACAACTCTTCGCAAAACGATCCGCCTGAATATATTGTTGATCTAAAACTGGTCCTGGACCACTGATAATTAATGGTGTTCTAGCTTCATCGATTAAGATAGAGTCAACTTCATCCAATACGGCATAATGTAATCCACGTAATACACGCTGCTCCTTACGCATGACCATGTTATCTCTTAGATAATCAAATCCAAGTTCTGAGTTTGTTGTATATGTAATATCACAAGCATACGCTTGTCTCTTCTCACTTTCAGAAAGAGAGTGTAAGTTACATCCAACTGTTAGGCCAAGGAAAGTATAAACGCGACCCATCCACTCAGCATCACGCTTTGCTAGATATTCATTAACTGTTACAACATGTGCACCCTTACCTGCTAATGCATGTAAGTAGATTGGCATCACTGCTGTTAATGTCTTACCTTCACCAGTCTTCATTTCCGCAATATCACCCTCATGTAGTAGGACGCCACCTAGCACCTGAACACGATACGGGAATTCATCTAATACACGCTTTGCTGCTTCACGAGCATTCGCAAAAGCATCAGGCAGTACATCTTTCAAAGATGTTCCTGCCTGTATTTTTTCTTGTAGCTGTCTTGTTACTTCACGTAATTCATCATCTGTTTTTTGCGCATATGTTTCTTCCAATTTCAAAACTTTATCTGCGAGCACTTCAGCTTGATGAAAATGTCTTTTTTCACTATCGAATAGATTTCCAAATAATCCCATATTCTACCTCTTGCATACGATTAGACTTAATGCTGGAACACATACATGATTTGATTTACCTGCTTGGCTATTACCATTTTCATCAAAGATGACTTGCCACTTCTCATCAAAACTATAGAAGCGATCACCTGTTGATGGGTTAATCATGACACGAATCGTTTCTGCATTGCCCTTCGAACCTGCAATATCATAGAACACCGTCTGGTCATCCGCAACCCAAACTTTCACTTTTTCATTGATTTCTAACGCAGTTTTCAGACAGAATTCACTTACTGATCTGCGTAGAGCTGTTGCCTTACGGAAATACTTCACAACTTCTTGATAATATTCCATTCTTTCCCAATCCATACGGTTAATTTCATCTGGAGCGTTATAAGAATTATGATTATCCTTCTTTGTATCACAGAATTCAAAACCAGCATGTACAAATGGTACGCCTTGTGAAATCATCGTAATCGCAATCATCATCTTCTGACGGCGAATACGAGTTGCTCTATCTTCATTATTACAACATGCATGCATCTTATCCCAAACTGTGCTATTGTCGTGTGTTTCAAATCCGTTAATAGACTGATTCGGAGAGAAGAATCTCTTATAATGTGGTGTATCAAGAACGTTTGCTGTTAACCCTGCTAAACTTGCAAATGCATTTTCCCACTTACCAGTCGCATAACCGCGTTCATACTTTTCACTTTCACTTGTCTTGCCCTTAATTACATCACGGAAATAGTCATTGAAGTGACCAATGTGAGGCATTGCCCCTTGGTTATGAATATTTGCTTTTTGTGATCCTTGTAACATTGTAGGCATATCCCAACCTTCACCATAAATTAGGGCACTTGGGTTATTGTGAATTGCTTCATTTCGAATCTTATTCATTGTAGCGACATCAATGATCCCCATTAAGTCAAAACGGAAGCCATCGATACCATATATTTGCATTAAATTACGAATTACATATACAAGATATCTAGATGCCATCGGCATTTCTGAAGCGAAGTCATTTCCACAGTATGAACCGTTAGACATATAACCCTCTTCGTTATAACGGAAGTAGTAATATGGCACTAGGCAGTCAAACGCACTTTCCGCAACATCATAGACATGGTTAAAGACAACATCTAATGTCACGCGTAGATGATTACGATGAAGACATGATACTAATTCTTTAAATTCTTTCATGCGCACATATGGATGATCTGGATCAGAACTAAAACTACCCTTTAACGATAGATACTGACGAGGATCATATCCCCAGTTATAGTTGAGTTCTGGCTTGAAATCATCAACCGTACTAAAGTCTGTTAATGGCATGAACTGAACATGGGTTACACCTAAGGACTTAATGTAATTTAATCCAGTTGGAAGTCCTCTATATTCTGTTCCATCCTCACACAATGATTTAAACTTTCCATGTGTTGTTGTACCCGTAAATGGATGCATAGTCATATCACGAACACTGCATTCATAGATGATTGCTTCTGTAGGTGCGATTGTATCTTCAAAAGGATAATCCTTAATCTTATCTAGTTCAGATAAATCAATCACTGCACTTGCCTTTGCATTTCCATTACAACTATATGCATATGGGTCCAAGGATTTAACCACTTTACCATTACGCTCTACTAAATATGTATATGTCGCATGTTTAAAGTCACCAGGTACCTTTACATACCAAGTACCCATTTCACTAGGTTCCATTGCCTTTAATATTTGAACACCACTAACGTCTAAGGATAGTGATACATTTACCGCAGTTGGTGCCCATACCTTGAACCATGTATATTCAGGTGTATAGTGTGAACCCAAGTCATCTTTTTCATAACCATACAATGCATTAAAACGTTCCCGCTTTACAATTAAACGTGCAATCAGCGGTGTATATCTACCATGACTTTCACGAACCTGATAATCCATGCGGAAGTTAGGTTCATATAAACCCTTTAGACGATATAGGATAAAACTGTCGTGAGTTTCTACACCTTCAATTGATAGTTCCTCGACATAACCACCAAGTCCTGTCAATTGAAAACGACTTGATTCACCGTGATAAAAGCTACGATCAATCGTTACAGTTATTTTTCCAAAATCATCTAAATACGCATTAAATATTGACATCTTTATTTCTTACCTCTTTTTTTCGCTACAAACCAAACTGCCGCAAATGGTGCAAGATTCATCTTCAAGATATTCTTTCCTTCTTTCTTCGAAGTACGAATTGCTCTAGAATGGATCATTCCATTACCACCATATACTTGGTCATCTGAGTTCAATACTTCTTTATAGAATCCACCCTGTGGCATTTCTAACTCAAAATTCTCATATGTTGTATTACTTAAGTTCAATACACACACAAGGT
>CALEMV010000389.1 GCA_937910655.1 uncultured Solobacterium sp. | reverse complement strand
CTACTACCGAGATCCAATAGGTTTTTAAATAACGAAATGCTTTTAACATATTGTTTTCTCCATTTTAGAACATATTTATATTACCACGGTAATATAAATACTACAACTAAGTTATAATACTACTTGCCCTAAGTAATAGAATGATGATAAAGTAGTACATGGAGATAATATGAAAGATAACAAGAAGAATGAAATTAGAGAGATTGCGTTAAATCTATTCCGCAATCATACATATGATAGTGTTAGTGTAAATCGCATTGCAAAAGAAGCAGGTATCTCAAAGAATACCTTCTATTATTATTTTTCTAGTAAAGAAGAGCTAATTATGGAAGTGTTTAAGCCTGAACTTTTATTTGATGATGCGGTTATGATTAAATTATCTTCTCTTACGAAAGTGGAAGATCAAATTAGAGTGATTTATCAATCCGCAATCCAATATTTTGTTCGATTAGGAAAGCCAATTGTAAAGGTTGTGATTCAAGCAAATCTAAATTATGACTTTGCGAAAAATGAAATGCCTAAGCCAAGCGAGATGCCAGCAATTGCACAAGTACTAATGAATATTTTTAAGCGTGCAATTGATGAGAAGGTGATTCGTACAGATTTACAGCCAGTAGAACTGATGAAGTTATCCGCAATTGTATTAACAGGTTGTTTACAAATCTGGGCTACTGCACCACATGATATTGATTTGGAAAAGTTCTACATGAAGAATGTAGGATACATGTTAAATATGAAATAAAAAGAATTGCGTTTTGTGCAATTCTTTTACTTTAGAAATCTTTTGAGTGGTAAACGTGTATGTAGGATGACTGCCATGATTGCGCCAAAACTAGCTTGGACAATCTGGAATGGTAGTTTGAGCATTGCGGCCTTTGGAGTTGCGTAGATAAATGAGCGTCCAATTGTATATCCAACAACCATGATAATCGCACCAATAGTTACCGCAAGAATATAGTCCTTTAAAGTAGGATTCTCCTTCTTAGATATTAATAGAGAAATTACGACTGCCTGTAAACCATGAGTAACAAGTGATACAAACATTGGTGTTGGATAGAAGAATAAGTCACCAAGGAATGAACCAAGACCACCAACAATGAAAGCCTCAACAGGGTTTAACATGAGAGCGGCAGTCACAATAACTAAGTCATTGAAATATAGATGTCCACCTGGTACCGGGATACTGAATGAAGATAAAACTATCGTCATCGCTAGTAACATTGCGATTAAAGTAAATCTTTTTACTGAAATATTCATAAAACCTCCAAATATGCGTATATTTTAAATAGATTCTGGTTATCTGTATATACCCAGAAATGTTATAATTTATATGACCAGATTGGAATGATATATGAACAATAAAACCAAAGCATACATGGATCTCTACCTAAAGATTCGAAATGATATTATTCATGGAATATATCAAACAGGGGATAAACTACCTTCAAAACGTATTTTAGCAGATAAGGAAAATGTCAGTGTGATTACAGTCGTACATGCATATGAACTACTAGCATCAGAAGGATATATCACTTCACGCATGAGAAGTGGATACTTCGTAAGTTATCTTGAAGAAGATTTTTTTAGTGCCAAAGAAGATAGTAGTATCGAAATCTTACCAGAAATACAGATTACAAATGATAAACTGTTTTCTTCCAATGTATTTGCGATGGCTGCACGTAAAGTATTAAGTATGCGACAGGGTGTATTACTAACAAAGTCGCCATGGAATGGTTTGTTGTATCTTCGTAAAACGATTGCGTCATACTTAGCGCGTGTTCGTGGAATCTATGTGGATCCAGAACAGATTATCATTGGTTCTGGTTCAGAATACTTTTATGGAATTCTAGTGAGTATGATTGGGCGTGATAAAGTTTATGCGATTGAAAATCCATCATATGAAAAAATCTCACTCATGTATGATGCAGAGAATGTAAAACTTATACGCATGAAACTCGGCAAGAATGGTATCCTAAATTCAGAACTGCAAAAGAATCATGCGGATGTATTACATGTGACGCCATATCATAGTTATCCTTCAGGTAGTACAACAGATATCAACAAAAGAAAACAATATATCCACTGGGCAAAGGAAAATCATGCATGGATAGTAGAAGATGATTATGATTCTGAATATACCTTAGGGATGAATGGTAGAGAAACTCTGTACGCATTAGATGAGGAACAAGTAATCTATCTAAATACTTTCTCCAATACCATCGCACCATCTGTTCGTATTGGATATATGATATTACCGAAGAAGAATCTAAAGGAATTTCAAGACAGAATCTCTTTTCGCTCCAATACAGTTTCAACCTTGATGCAGTATATTGTTGCGGAGTTAATACAGAACGGAAGCTTTGAAAGACATATCAATCGTGTACGAAAGAAGATGCGTAAGTAATGCTATGCATGTATGGTGGGATATATGATAAAGAAGATTACTATATATGTAGTCGCTATTGTTATTATTATTTCTGCATTTGCCTATAGGCATTATCAAAATCCATCTATCAAACGACCTATGGGTAAATATCAAGTCAAACAGTATCATAGCAATAACGATCAAGATAATGATGGTATCGATGACCAAGTAGATATATTAGAAAATGCGCTAGAATACATTTCCACAAAGCCAAAGTATCAAAGCAAGTACTATAGTACAGGGTATTCAGACGATGAATACGGAGTTTGTACAGATGTTGTAGCACATGCATTAAAGAATGCTGGGTATGATTTAATGACATTAATTCAAGAAGATATTCAAAATCATCCTAGTGATTATGCAATTGATCAGCCAGATATCAATATTGATTTTAGGAGAGTTAGAAATTTAAAAGTATATTTTGATCATACTGCGCAGATACTTACGACTGATGTAAAAGATTTTGAAGACTGGCAGGGTGGAGATATTATTGTATTTCGCAATCATATTGGAATCGTATCAGACAGAAGAAATGAGAGAGGAGTACCATATGTAATTCACCATGATAGTCCATGGCAGTTGGCATATGAACAAGATATCTTAGAGAAGCGTAATGATATTGTCGGACATTATCGTATTGGCAAATGAGAGATGTATTAAAAATGGAAGATGGTGCATGTGTATGAAAGAGTATATTGCAAATTTAGAAAAAGAATTAGCTTTAATAGAAAATGGTTTTAAGGAACAGGAAAAAAGAGCACTTGCTGACTATCAATCGAAAGGTATGGACTATATCAAGAAGTTGGCATTTTCTGCATACTCATCTAATGTCTGCCAAGTAAGGATGTACGCTGTATTTCTCTTTGGATATTTATCGGAGAACGAAGATGTATTAAATTTTATGAGAGATGAAGTTTCTAAAGACGAAAATTGGAGAGTTCAAGAAATTCTAGCAAAAGCATTCGATGAATATTGCAAGAAAAAAGGATTTGAAGAAGCGCTACAAGTAATTGATCAATGGCTGCATAATAAGAATCCTAATACTCGAAGGGCAGTCACGGAAGGATTGAGAATATGGACAAATAGGCCGTATTTTAAAGAACATCCTGATGAAGCAATTAGAAGAATTGCAGCTTTGAAGGATGATACAAGTGAATACGTAAGAAAGTCAGTAGGGAATGCGTTAAGAGATATTAGTAAGAAATATCCTCAACTAGTGGAGATTGAAGTTGATGGTTGGGATTTGGAAAATAAAGGAATCTATCAAGTTTATAAATTGGCGAGTAAATTCATAAAAAAGAATAGGAAATAATTAGTGGGATATAATTATATTTCAATCCTATTAGTTGAACTATTAACTGATGCAATATACACACATTGTTATCGAGAAAATAGAAATCTGTCATATTATTTTGGATTACAAATTTATTTTATATAC
>CALEMV010000388.1 GCA_937910655.1 uncultured Solobacterium sp. | reverse complement strand
CCTTAAACAGGTCATAGTACATTTCTTTCATATGTAGAATTTAGGTATAAACTGTAACTTGTTTATTCTTTTAAATTAGCATGCATTATGATAGTTGCGTTTTCCAACATATCTTGTGTAATGTAATCTATTTTAAATCTAAAGAAATTATTAATTTGTTATTATCAATTCGAGATTATATAATAGGGCGTTAGAAAGGTGGCTATAGTTGTCTGATGAATGCATGTAAACTTTTGCGTAAATCAATATTCTTTGGATTGTTATGTACTGTATTTGTTGGTACATCTTTTAGTCGTCCATTATCTGTACAAGCAGAAACAATTACGGCATATACAAGTGATACTCCTAGTGGTTTACCAGAAGATGCGTTTAGTGACTATTGGAAGATGGCCACCAAAACATATACCTATACACCACAAGTGGATGACTATACAACTGTACAGGGAGATCATTCATCACTTACAAGCCCAAACCAAATCAAGCCATATGAATCCTTTGTGGAAAATCCAACCACTGCACTTTTTCAGAAAGTATCTGATTTTACAGTTTTAGATTCTCATGAATATGATAGTTCTTTATTCTCAGATCTTACTTTGAAATATACAACGGATGAAGATGCAGTAACAAACTATATCAATGCGCATCCAGAACTATCTAACGTTACAGACCATCGCATCTTACTACCAGTTTTTGAGTTTGATACCGATAATGATTTAACGACTTTCCAAAATCATTTTGACACCGACCTTGCTAACGGCCTAATTCCTGCAGGCGCAGTTGGTCGTGATAATCAAGCTGTCATTGACCCAAGTCAACCACTTGGCCAATATTCACTAGAGAAGACATTGACATATGATACGGTACATGGTTTCTATTACATCTACCAATTACATGTAGGTATCGCTGATGTGGACCGCCAAATCACTACCTTTGTGGATAGTAATGGAAATGAAACAGAAATGAATGGACTCTACACAGCACCTGCAGTATTGGGTAACGATATCCTAGACCACAAGAAAGTTTTCCACTATTTAATCCCAGAAGGAAAAGAGGGTGATGGTAATCTTGTACGCCCTGCCATACATATCACACGTACTTACTATTATTACAAGTTAGCCCATACTGCTTATGTTAGTGATGATGGCACAACCCTTAAGACAATGGATGAAGGTCTTCAACCAGCACCAGCCACAATTTCATCCTATACATATAACCATACAGACGAAGCGGCAGCCGTCCCTACTTTAGATGTAGATAAAGTAACACAACGCTTATTAAATCAACTCAAAGCACAAGATGTAACTCAACTATTCTCTGGCGCTAACGCTACGCAAGTTGGTGATATTGTCATTGAGAAAGACGCAAATAATATTCCAAGTGTTTTTGTCTTGGAACCTAGTGGACTTTCTTATAATATTTCTTATGACGAAAATGGTAATCTTCGTGTAATCGACCATGATGGAAACCCTGTCTACTACGATAACACTTACCAAGATATCTTATATACAACAGCTACAGATGATTCCTTAGCAGTTGGTGAATATCGGGTTACTTACTCGCTTTCACCTCTTATCCATGATTTATATCGCATGGATTCTGTACAACATCTCTTTGTAAATCTTGTTGTAGGTACACGCGATGATAGTCGCATGGAGAATCCTGTTGATCGAACCCATGTATATACTAGAGTTCCTAACCCAACAACACCTACTTCACCAAATACACTAGAACACACACCAAATACACTAGAACCTGTCTCTTATACACATCTGACGCTGC
>CALEMV010000387.1 GCA_937910655.1 uncultured Solobacterium sp. | reverse complement strand
AAATACTTCTAAGTATTTTCTAATTTCTACTTGATTACAACGATTTTGGTCTGGCTGAATAAATAATTTGATAGTTGAGCCTGTTAGATTATTTAATCTATGACGGATTTCTTGATAAATATCAAAAGACAATACATTTGGAGTATGTAAATGTATCTCTAAAAGATTTTGTGCACGAAATAAACGGACTCTTTCAATTTCGATTTCATCATAAAGCTCATCGTGATTATCTATTTTCACTAAATCTTTTAAATATTGCGTCATACATTACTCCTTTTCGTCCCCTTATTTTAACATAAAAATACTTTTACTTCCCCTCATTCTTGTATAAGCATCTTATAGAATTCAGCAAAAAAGAAAGGTGACTGATACTTCTAGTCACCTCATAACTTACTTAAAGAAACCGGATAAGAATTTCTTTGCGGAACGAATTCCAACATTAATTAATTCTGTTTCTGTACGATTACGAATCTTCTTTGCAATACGTCCAGACCAGTCATTTTCTTTACTTCGTTTCGCAGCTTCTTTTGCCTGAGCAGCCGCAAGTTTTTCTTGTTCAAGCTTCTCTTTTGCAAGACGTGTTTCTTCTTCCTCTTGCTCCTTAATAGCATTCATACTCTCAAACGCACTCTCTGGGTCAATATCTTTTTCATACTTACCATAGATAGAGTCATGTTGAATCGTCTGCAACACCAAAGATTCATCCGCAATCTGCATTGATGACATTGGAGGTAAGATCATTGTCTCTTCTACCATTGTAGGAGCACCATCTTCGTCCAATACAGATACTAAAGCAGTACCAGTCTTCATATTTGTAATACGTTCTGCTGTATCTAAATTAGGATTTGCACGGAAGGAATCAGCAGCTAACTTAACTGCCTTAATTTCTGTTGGTGTATATGCACGTAATGCATGTTGAATACGATTGGATAATTGTGCAAGAACTGAGTTAGGAATATCGTTTGGAGATTGTGTAATAAAGAATACACCAACACCCTTTGAACGAACTAACTTAACAATCTGTTCAATCTTATCAAGTAACGCCTTAGGTGCATCCTTGAACAATAAATGCGCTTCATCAAAGAAAAATACAATCTTCGGCTTCTCTACATCACCAACTTCTGGTAAATCCTGATAGATGCGATTTAATAACCATAACAAGAATGTAGCGTAAAGAAGTGGATGTTGGAATAACTCTTGGCACTCCAACATATTCATCATACCTAGTCCACCTTCTGTAGAAATCAAATCATGTATTGAAAGTGCAGGCATACCAAATAAGTTAGTTCCACCTTGTTGTTCTAGCTGTAATAACTTTCTTTGAATACCACCAATACTTTGTTTTGTAACATTACCATATTTCAAAGAAAGCTCACTTGCATGTTCACCAACATAATTTGTCATCGCTTGAAGATCCTTCAAATCGATAATATCTAGGTTCATATCTTGAGCAACTTTCAAGATGATTTGAAGGTTACCTTCTTGTGCATCTGTTAATTCCAAAATACGCGCAAGTAATAAGGAATCAAATTCTTCCATGATGGCACGAATTGGATGACCCTTCTTACGATAGACATCAAAGAAATGTACAGGAAACTTACGCACTTCAAAATCAGTGATACCAAGTTTTTCAAGTCTACCAGAAATAACAGATAAATCACCTTCTTGGATCATTCCAGATAAATCGCCCTTAACATCCGCGATGAATGTAGATACACCCATTTGGCTTAATGATTCTGCAATAACCTTTAATGTGACAGTCTTACCAGTACCTGAAGCACCTGCAATTAAACCATGACGGTTTAACATGTTTGGCAATAAGCGAATCTCTTTATCGCCTGCTTTTCCTAATAAAATATAGTTTTCTTTTAACATTTTTTCCTCGCTAAATAACGCAAATACCACCACAGTCACGAATACGTAACTTGTAGCAACAATCTTTACCGAATGTAGATTCCATCAAGGTGATATATTCAGATGTCTTTGCGTGTGGTACGTATGCTTGAATTGTTCCTGCAAAACCACCACCGTGAACACGATATGCACCATCATCACCAAGTACTGATTCACTCAGTGCTAATGCAATCGCAAGTGCTTGATTTTGGCTATCACCTGGAATTAATACATTCTGTAGATACATATAAGAGGAATGACCACTCTCTTTGACTAAACGTAAGAAAGTCTTAATGTCATTTTCTTTTAATGCCTCTGCCTGTAGTTTTGCACGATTGGTTTCATTTAGGAAGTGATATGCACGTAAGAATGCACGGTCACTTACTTCCTGACGAACCTTAGCCGCATTAGATAGTAATTCATTTAATGTAATTTGGCTTAGTACTTCTTTGCCAAATAGTTTAGCAACCGCCTTCATTTCAAAAGGTACTGCACTATATTCATCACTCAAATCCGCATGGCTTGCCTTAACATCTGTCAAGATTAAGTCATAGCCATAATCTGCAGGATTAAATGGAATTGAAGTAACTTGTGGGTTTTCTTTATTCGCAAAATCCATAGCCGCAAAGCTACCAACAGAACATGCCATCTGATCAAGTAAACCACTTGCCTTCATAAAGTATACATTCTCTGAAAACTGACCGATCTTTGCGATTTCTTCAGATGAAATCGCAGCGTCATTATATAAATGACTGAAGATAGTACCGATTAATACTTCAAATGCAGCAGAACTAGACATACCGCCACCAGAAAGTACATTACTTTCAGAATACGCTTTAAAACCACCAACTTTATAACCCTTCTTTGTAAAGCCAGCAGCGATACCACGAATTAAAGATTCTGTTGTATTCTTTTCAGCCTCATTAATTTCTAAATTATGCAAATCAACTGGGCTAACACTAAATCCCTTAGCATGATATGTAATAATAAAATCATCTGTAGGAACAACTACCGCGATGACATCTAAATCAATACTAGCAGCGACTACACGACCTAATTGATGGTCTGTATGATTGCCACCTACTTCTGTTCTTCCTGGTGCACTAAAGATATGTGCTTCTTTATCCCCTAATAAATCTTTCGCTTTCAAAAGTACTTCTTCATAGCGCACTTTTTGTGATGCAAGTGCTTCTGCACCATAGAGTGCTGTCAACTTATCGTCTAATTGACCTGTCTTGACTGCGTTAATAATATCTGTAATGACCATTATATCCCCCTTATTATTTAGCCATTTTCTCAAATGCGTTTCGAGCCGCATTTTGCTCTGCTTGCTTTTTAGATTGTCCACTACCTGTACCAAGTACTAATCCATCAACCAAAACATTCATCACAAATTCCGGTGCGTTGCTTGGCCCTGTTTCACTAACCAGTTCATATTTTACTGTCTGTCGTGAATCAGATTGTACATATTCTTGTAGTTTTGTTTTATAGTCATGAATCACTCCCACATCTTCAGGATGTGCAAGTCTTGGCGTAATCACTTCTGAAAGAATGTTATCAACTGCATTCATTCCTTGATCTAGGAATAATGCACCTAGGAATGCTTCAAACATGTCTGCGATAATCGCATCCTTGTTTCTACCACCCGTCTTTTCTTCGCCAGAACCTAATAATAAATAATCATTAAGATGTAACTGGCGACCATAAATTGCTAATGCTTTTTCACATACAAGTTGTGCACGTAAACGTGTCATATGCCCTTCACTTAGATTCAAAGGATAAATCGCATTACTAGACCATAGTTGTAATACTGCATCTCCCATAAACTCCAAGCGTTCGTTATCATTCTTACTCTTATGCTCATGTGCATAACTAGAATGTATAAAAGCCTGTTGTACCATCTTTTTATTATTTACCTTGATATGACGATTTTCTAGCCATTCAATAATATTCAAAATAACACCTCCTAATCCGCATATTCCGCATTTTTTTCATTCCGCTTTCGAACGGTTTCTAATAGTATATGATAATCCGGATTATCTGCAGATTCCATCACTTTTAAAGCGTCTTTTCGCGCTTGATTAATCATTGCGGTATCCTCAACAATATTTCCTAAAATAAAGTCTGGAACACCACTTTGTCTAGTACCAAGTATATCACCAGGCCCACGCAAACGTAAATCTTCATATGATATCTCAAAGCCATTGTTTGATTTAACAAGTACTTCTAAACGCTGTAATACACGTTCATCTTGACTAGCTGTTAATAACCAACAATATCCTTGCTCACTACCACGTTGGATACGTCCACGCAACTGATGTAACTGCGATAGACCAAACCGGTCCGCATCATAGATAATCATTCCTGTCGCATTAACAACATTGACACCAACTTCAATGACAGTTGTAGATACCAATATCTGTATATCATTGTCATGGAATGCTTGCATAATTGCTTGTTTTTCGTCTGTGGACATCCGACCATGCAAGCAGGCTACTTTATCTTGTGGAAATAATTTCTGTATCGATTCCATCGTATCATAGACATTTCTAGCATGATACTCTTCATTTTCATCGACGGCTGCACAGATAACATATAACTGTCTTCCGCTTATAAGAAGACGTTTTACATCTTCTAAAACTGTACGAAAACTATTCTCTTTGATAAGTGTGGTGATAGGCGTAATTCTTCCTGCAGGCATAGTCTCTATCGTACTAACATCCATATCTCCAAATAAAGATGCCGCAAGCGTTCGAGGAATTGGTGTGGCACTCATCAAAAGGAAATCAACTTGCTCACCCTTTTGTTTTAAAGCCTTACGCTGTGCAACACCAAAACGCTGTTGTTCATCCGCTATAGTTAATCCTAACTTATGAAAGGTTACAGTATCTTGAATCATACTGTGTGTACCTATCAAGATATCAATTTTCCCTGAAGCCACATCCTTTAATATCTCATTCTTCTTCGAAGATGATAAGGCTGAATATAACACTTCTGTTTTAACGCCAAATGGTGCAAGAACTTCATTTACTGATTGGTAATGTTGTCGAGCCAGTATTTCCGTTGGTGCTAGCATTGCAGCTTGATATCCGCTTAAGAAAGCTGCATATAAGGCAAGTGTTGCCACAACAGTCTTACCACAGCCAACATCTCCCTGTACCAAGCGATACATCGCATGCGTACTACCCATATCATACAAAATCTTCTCTAATGTATCTCTTTGATCAGCTGTCATTTCAAAGCTAAGACTTTGAATTGCTTGCTGAATCTTCTTTGACGAAAAGATTTTCGGCTTTTTTGTAATACGAATTCCCTCCGTACTACGCATGAGTTGAATTGCAGTAAAAAAACGTAAAAACTCAGCATACTTTAATGTACGTACTGCAGCTTGCACTTCATTCATACTACTTGGAATATGAATACAACGATACGCAAGTTTGAGTGGTAGCAATCGATATGCTTGTCTAAATTCTTCAGGAATATCATCAATTATTTCATCGTGTAATTGATTTAGAACAGAATGAATAATTGTTTGTAATGTCTTTTGCCGAATCCCATCCTTAATACTATAGATAGGTGTAATAGGTGCATGTTCTACCAAACTCTTTGTGTCATAGCTCATTGCAGTAACATTACAGTTACCCTGATATACACCTTGTATTGTCAATATTTGGTTTAAATTTAATGACTTCGCCCAAGGTCGATTAAATATAGTAATGGTCAAAATTTGCTCCTGAAAGCGCACTTGAAAAGTAGTTGTTACAAGTCTACCTTTACGCCCTGTCTCTTATACACATCTGACGCTGC
>CALEMV010000386.1 GCA_937910655.1 uncultured Solobacterium sp. | reverse complement strand
GGGTATATACATCCAACAATGACTACAACGTAACCGACACAGGCAAGGTTATACCTAGTGCTAAATTGAAAGTTGTATCTGATTTAAAAGGCGGTAGCGTTAATGTAGACCTATCATTCTTGCCACATTCTAATTATGGTGTAGTTGAAATTAAAGAATTTGTTGATAGTAAGCACGTTAAAGTAAATGTATTGAATAGCGTTGTAGATAACGAAGCCACCTCTAAATTCAGATTTGGACAATGGGGTAAAGGCCTTGGTTATCCTCGTGTATGTACGTTTTATCAAGATAGGTTTATCCTAGCATCTAGTAATCAATATCCTAACTACATATGGTTCAGTCGCACAGGTGATTATTCAAACTTTGGTGTAGAAAAGGTAGGCGGTACGATTACAGATGATAGTGCAATCACACTACCTGTAATTAACAGAAAAATGTATGACATTCGACATTTGATACCTGCTAACGACCTATTGATTTTAACCAGTGGTAACGAATGGATAATTGATGGTTCTAAAACTATCACACCGACTAACTGCAATCTACGCACACAAACCCAACGTGGTGCATCTGAATGTGAGCCACAATATATAGGGAATAGATGCGTATATGTACAGGCTAGAGGATGCGTAGTGCGTGATTTAGGATATTCCTATGAAAGCGATAACTACACAGGGGCTGACTTAACTCTATTCGTTAAGCATTTAACAAAGTATCGTAACTTTATCACAAGTGCTTATGCACAAGATCCAGATAGTATTGTTTGCTACGTTACAGATGATGGCAATATCGATTGTCTAACTTACATACCAGAACAAAAGGTATACGCATGGTCGCACTTCACCACAAAAGGCAAATACAAATACGCTGAGAGTGTGGCAGAGGGCGAACAAGATAGTTTGTATGTAATCGTTGAGCGTGATTTCAAAAGCGGTACAGTGATGTGCATAGAACGATTTGAGCCAATGTATAACGCTGATAATAATAACGTGTATATGGATTGTTACATTAGACAAACAAGTACAGAGAATATCAGCACTATCACAGTACCTCATCTGATTGGTGAGGATGTGCAGATTGTAGTTAATGGTAGGGAACGGCCAATTAAGGAAGTACCACCTACGGCGATTATTAATATCGATGGTAAGGCACAAAGCGTAGCCGTTGGTATTAACTACACTACACGATTACGTATTCCGAGCATCGAAATGCAAATACAAGATGGCACATTACAAGGCCGTGTGTTAACAATGAGTAGGTTATCGATAAACATCTTAAATTCATTCGGTGGCAAAATCGGAAGAAACTTCAACCATATGGATGATATTTCATTACCGCCACTCAAATTATATAGCGGTGATAAGGTATGTATATTGCCAAAATTCGATGGAGTGTATTCAACTGATGCATCTGTATGTATTCTTCACGAAAAACCTTATCCATTTAACCTTTTAAGCGTTACACGAGAGATAGAAATAGGCGGTGGTTTTCCAAATGTTACAGGACTTTGAGATTTGCCCTGTAAGGCACACTTCATTAATTAATGACTTATATATCAACTTACGAGCCATAGACACCTTAGAGGTCAATATAGCGAACCAAAATTTTCCAAATTATGGAAAAAATGATTTTGTGAGAGATATATGCAGTGATGATTATGAAAACCACGTTGTAATTGAGAATGATATACCATTAGCCGTATATGGTATCTCAAAAAAGCCAATCAACGGAATGTACTGCATTTATTTCTTGGGGAATAAGATACTGGATACGAATTTGAAATTGCAAAAAGAATTTCTAAAACGAAGTAACGCAATCATAAAAGAGTGGCTATCCACTCATGAATGTTTATTCAATTTCATACATAAGAAAAATAACCGCTCGAAGCGATGGCTTACATCACTAGGGGCGGTTATTCATTCTGATATAACACATAACGGAATGGAACTATTTACATTGAGAAAGGGGGATGCGAATGTGTAATCCTATTGCATTGATGGCAGGTCAATTGGTTACTACGTTATGGGGTCAACATCAACAAACTAAAGCACAAACTGCTATGTATAATGCACAGGCACAAGCAGCGGAAGCTAATGCACGTATATCTGATAGGAAACAACAGGATATTGCCAATCAAGCACTACAAGAGCGAGATAAGATGGATAATAAAATGCGGTTGATTGCAGGTCAGAATACGGCAGAAGCAGGCGCTACAGGGTTATCCATGAGTGGTACACCATTGCAATTAATGGCTAGTAGCTACGATGAATATAACAAGGATATTAACAATTGGGAAACTAGTAAGAATAACAGTATCTACAATGAATATCTTAATGGGGTTAATTATCGCAATGAAGCTAGTAGTGCAAGAGCGGCTGCATCCAATGCGAAAACGCAAGGGCGATTGCAAATGCTCGGTACTATCTTGAGTGGTGCATCTAGTATGTATGGTTTAAAACAACAATATGCAGGTGTTGGAGCAAGTGCTAATAAGTACAAAACTGTATATGGTGGCGATACAACATTTGATGCATTTAGTGGAATGCGACAAGCGGACACAATGCGAATGGAAAACGGCACAGGGCCATCATCTGTTATTACTGTTCGTAAGGTTAGGAGATATAGATGAAGCTAGTTAGTTATGATAGCCAAGAACAACTCAATACCATTAATGGACAAATACACAATTACGCAAACGAAATTGCATATGGTGCAGACCAAAGCGGGTTGCGTAGCATAGCCAATGGAATTGCTAATATTAACGAACAATATCAAAAGAAACTCGATGAAGATTTGAATATCGCCTACATGAACGCTGAAACAGATTACAAAAAACGCATTTCAGATGCACTAACAAATGAAGATAATGGGTTATTGCATACTTCATTGGGTGGGGCAGCTAATATAGGGTATTCATTCAATGAAATCGAAAGTAAGGCTAGACATGAAATACTAGACAATCTACCTAATAACAATCGGATTAGAGATAGATTTCTAAGAATGGCCGATAACGATACAATAGCCAATAGCACAAGGGTACAAGTACACGAGCGGTCAGAACGTGAGAAATACAAGGATGTGACTTTTAATAACAACCTAGACCAATCTAAACAAATAGCAGTACTAGGTTTTAATAACCCTAATGTAGTACAAACTGCATTAGATGGTATTGGTAAGAATATCGAATTAATGTATGGTGATCGTGGTGAAGAATTTGTAAAAGGCAAAAAACAAGAAGTATACGATACTATCGGTCAAAGCGTTGTAAATGAAGCAGTAACAAGAAACGATATAAAATACGGCCCACAGGTTATTGCAGCATTGCGACAAGCAGGCGTTAGCGAGGGAATATTAGCCAAGGCTGATGCAGCGTTTCAACAAGTTAATTCGCAACAAACTATCAATGGTAAGATTTCTGGTGATGTAGATACATTTGGTGAGGGTGGACGAGAGAAAGCAGCCGATGCATATGTAAACGGATTGAGAAATCAAAACAAAGGCGGTTCTATCAATATTGCTGCATTAGATAGTGCGGTAAATGGTTCTATTGGTAAACCTTATGTGCTAGGTAGTGATGGTGGTGATGCTACTGATTGTGGTAAATTTACGCTTGATACATTAGCAAGTGCAGGGGTTAAGCTAAATTATAGAACGGCTGATGGACAATACCTACAAGCCGAACAAGAGGGAAAACTTACAACCGATATTTCACAGGCTAAAAAAGGCGATTTAGTATTCTGGCACGTTCCGAGTAATGAAGCTAGATGGGCAACGAGTGATGACCCTAATGCTATTAACTCAGATGATAAAGCCTATAAAGGGGTAACGCATGTAGGTGTATATATGGGTGATGGTAAAGTCGCACAAGCTGGTAGTAGTGGTGTATCTATTGTTGGTGCTGATATTTACCCTATAGTTGGTATTGGTAAGTTTAGTGGAAGCGGTAGACAATTAACTGATGGGGAATTGCTAGAAGAACGCAATATGTATTTAAAAGCCTATGATGTTGAAGTTGGAAAGCGTCAAAAAGCACGTGAAGAAGAATTAAAACAGCAAGAAAAAGCAATTAAGTTACAGTATTTAGAGATGCAAAAAAACGGTGCATCTAATGCTGAATTAGCTAACTTTTTAGACAGATCTACTGCTGGAAATCCTGAATTAATCCTAAGATTTGGTGCTGTTAGAAATGGATTTATAAATGCAGAACGTGCAGAAACGGCTGCAGCTAATAATGCAGCGTACAAAACTAATATTGTACAAATGATACAGAACGGCACACCTGCTAGTGATATTTTAAAATACGCAGCAGAAAACGGAAGTCTTTCTATGCAAGAAATGAGCCAATTAAACAAAGAATTAACAGATAGAGATAACGGAACAGGTTCGTATTCTGTTGATTTATCCGCCGTTCAATCAGTCATGGATGATGCAATGGATGGATTAAAAGATAGTCAAAAAGGCTTATTTAAAGATGGATTTAGAAAAGATTTTAGTGCATGGCATCAACAGTACGTGATGGAACATGGAGAACCGCCTAGCGTTGGTGATCAGATATGGTATGCAAATCAAATTGCAGGCCCTAAAGTAATACAAACAACTCAAGTGAACCATTTCTGGGAAAGTGGCGAAAACTATCAAAGCGATGTATCACTTGCAACTTTACATGGTGCAGGATATGTGGATTATAAACCTGTAATAGGTGATGATGGTGGACACTATGTAAGATTATATAGAAATGGTGGTACAGATGAAAACGGCAATTATAACGATTATGATGAACGTACATTCCATCAAACATTTGGTGATTTAGATAATTAAGGAGATAGCATAATGGCTAATCAATGGCATTTTAACAAGTATCAACCGAACGGCACAGTCAATTTAGACGAACATCAAACAGAGTTAAAACCTGTTAATGGTGTTATTGGCAATGCTATTGATGCGGTATCTTCTATTGCTGATACTGTAAAGGATAAGCCGTTCATAATTGATACAACAGGTAATGACAATAAAATGCTTGTTGCGGATAGGTTAAAAGCTATTGCAGATGCAACAGGCATTGACCCTAGCATTGCATATAATGCAACATTCAGAACATCCGCATTACAATTCAAATACAACAATGATGAATTAAAAGCTAATGCTGCACTAGAATATGCAAACAAATTAAATATCGGTGCTGATGTAATTATGAATAGCAATGAAGATGGATTTAGAACGGCTGCAACATTAGCTGCACAAGTTGATAGAGGCAGAACAGTACAAGAAATCTATGATGAATACCCAGAAATGTATAAAGTGAAATACAACTCACAAGCCGAGGGTATTCAAGCTATTCAAAATTTACAATCGGTAAAAGCTACACGTGGTATTTTTGACAGTATCCAACAAAGCGTATGGGCCATGAACGACCAAATGAAACTAGGTGATGTTGGTTTTGAAATGGCACATACTACTGATACGGATAGAATTAAAGAACTTAATGATGAAATGGAACGCTTGCAAGGTAACTTGCAACAATACAGAAAAGCAGATGCACTTAATCCATTACAATCAATTGTAGGTGATACGGCAGCACAAGCATACATGATGGGTAAACAAGGCGGTACAGGTGCAATCATAGGCGGTGCAATCGGTGCGGTAATTGGCGGTTTAACTACCGATGGTGTAGGTATAGGCGCAGGTGCATTAACAGGTGCTAAATGGGGTGGCGGTGCTGACATGGCATACGAAATGTACAAAATGTCATTTGGTAATAAATACCTAGAACTCATCAATAAACGTGATGCAAATGGCAACAAAGTATACTCTAATGATGAAGCCTATAAATACGCTATGACATATGCTGCAGTTGATACAGGTATTGAAATGGCATCTACACGTTTCATGGTTAAAGGCATAGGCAAAGTAGCACCTAAAGCGGTTATGTCAAAAGTATTACAAGGTGCTACAAGTGATACGATAGCAACATTCAATAGGGGCATTGGCACTACTGTTGCACAAATGGCCAAAGCATCTGTTAAGGCTGGCGGTTCTGAATTAGTCGAAGAGGGATTGCAAGATATTAACGAAAAATTCCAACATAACCTATACCGCAATGCTAATGACCCAGAGGGTGTATATTCCATAGGCGATATGGCGGTAGGTGCAGGCGGTGCAATGCTACAAGCACTACCAGCCGTTATTGGTTTGGGTGCAATTGGTGGCGGTGTGAGCGGTATCCACACCATGAAAGCATTCCATGAATTTCAAAAGCTAACACCAGAAGAGCAACAACACGCAATCATGGCGGAACAAAATAGAAATGGTACTGCTATTATGCAAGCATTGAAACAAGATGCATCGTCAAATAAAATGGCAAAAGAAAACCCTGAACTGTACGGAAAAATCGTACAAGCACAGGGCGATAATGTAGGTGTATCTACTGCATATGTAAATGTCAATGAAATGGCAGAAACAGAAGAGGGTCAACAAGCCATTAAGAATATGATTGATAGTGGTTTGGTTACGCAAGAGGAAGTATCAAAGAGCATTGAAGCTGATGCAGATATTCCTGTACCAATTGGGAAGTATGCACAATTAAGCGGTGGCTTGACGGAAGAAACTGTAAAGGCACTAGAAGAAAGTACATACTTTACTCGTGGCGGTATGTCTATGAAAACGCTAGAACGTGCAAAAGCGGAAGTGGAAGCCTTTAATAATAACCTAGTTGATGCAACAGAAAAGAAAGCCGAACGAGTTAAAGAAAGCATTATCCGTGATGAATTTGAAGATGCAAGCGATGTAGATCGTGAAGTGCTAGACCAAGTATTTGCTAATCCTACACAGGTTAAGCAAGCATACAATAACTTGTACAAAAACCTAGTGCAAGACTATCGTGAAAACTACGCAAGCGACTTTGACAACATGGACAATGATATTAAAGAGGCTACGGCAAGTGGTGTAGAGCCACAATGGCTGACTGATTACAAGTCTAATAATGGCGGTAAAGCACCACGCACGAATGCAGAACGTAGACGTGCAGCGTTTCATTCAAGCGTAGCAAAAGCACAAACTGCATTTGCTGATAATGCGGAAGCACTTAACCAAAGCAATATCCATCATGCTGATATGGAACATACGCTACAACAAATTGAAAGCCTTGAACGCTTGCACGATAAGATTTTTACATTAGCCGATAATGATATAGCATTACGGATGCAATTATCCAAGAGTGGCTATGAAGTGTACAACAAAGTAGTTAAAGCGATTGGTGAAAGTACCGATAGAAAACAACGTGAAACGGCAAAAGCTAATGCGTTGTTGATGGCACAACATGCTGATGTAATGGCACAATATATGCGACAAATGGGCCGTGGTGGTTATACCGCTATGGATTATTTCCGTGATAGCGTGCGTATCAACATGAATGCTAAATTAGAAAACCAAAAAGGGTATAATCAATTAGATCAAGATGCAAGACTTAAATT
>CALEMV010000385.1 GCA_937910655.1 uncultured Solobacterium sp. | reverse complement strand
TGTTATTGAATATCTATGATTTAAATAGTATAATCGCTTTAGAAGTGTTAGAAAATTTGCTTAAGTTAAAATTGCAATTATTTACGTTATCAGTTATGGAGGTACAGTATGATTGACAGAATTGATGCACTTAATACTTTCGTCAATAACATTGTCTGGGGTGTTCCAGCTATTATTTGTGTACTAGGCGTAGGCATATTCCTTACTTTTAGAACACAGCTTGTTCAGTTTAGAAAGCTAGGATATGCGCTCAAGATTGCCCTTGGAAAGTTATTTACAAAATCAGAATCAGCAGAAGGCGCAACAACTCCATTTCAGTCTCTAACCACTGCTCTTGCAGCTACTGTAGGAACAGGCAATATCGCCGGTGTTGCTGGTGCTATTGCAATCGGTGGACCTGGTGCAGTATTTTGGATGTGGATTGCAGCTATCTTAGGAATGTGTACTAAGTTTGCTGAAGTTACTTTAGCAGTTAACTTCAGAGAAAGAAACGCGCATGGTGACTGGGTTGGTGGACCAATGTACTACATTAAAAATGGTCTATCAAGTAAATGGCTCTGGCTAAGCTATGCATATGCCTGTCTTGGCGTTCTAACTGTATTTGGTACAGGTAATGCTACACAGGTTAATACAATAACTACAGCAATTGATACAGCACTTCTAAATTTCAACGTTGTTTCTACAGGATCAATTAAGACTGTTAATTTAATTATAGGAATTATAATTACAATTCTTATTTTGATAATCTTACTTGGTGGTATCAAGAGAATAGGTGCCGTAACAGAGAAGCTAGTTCCTTTCATGGCAGGTATCTATATTTTACTAGGATTAGGTGTTGTTCTTATTAACTTTAAGACTATTCCACATGTATTCCAAATGATATTTGAAGGAGCTTTCAGTCCATCAGCTGCAACAGGTGGTGTAGTAGGATCAATGTTCCTCTGCATGAAGAAGGGTGTTTCAAGAGGTATATTCTCAAATGAAGCTGGTCTTGGTACAGGGTCAATTTCACACGCATCAGCTGATACTGATGAACCTGTAAGACAGGGTCTATATGGTGTTTTCGAAGTATTCATCGACACTATTGTTATCTGCACACTTACTGCTCTTGTTATTCTTTGTGGAGTTGAGAGTATTAACTTTGGACAGAACGCAGGTGCTGATCTAACAATCGCTGGATTTATTAACACATACGGTGGTTGGGTATCAATTTTCACAGCAGTAGCTCTTGTATGCTTTGCATTCTCAACTGTACTTGGCTGGGGACTATATGGTTCAAGATGTATAGAATATCTATTTGGAAGCCATGTTCTAAAGCCTTTCACAGTAGTGTATGCGCTAGTAGCTATTCTAGGTGCGACACTTGATTTAGGTCTAATATGGGGCGTTGCTGATACATTCAACGGACTCATGCTAATTCCTAACTTGATTGGTGTATTCCTACTAAGCGGTACATTTGTAAAGCTAGTAAAGGATTACTTCCATAGATATCCTAAATATGACAAGGATAAAATGTAGGTTCATATATATTACTCTCATTGTAAAAAATCCCCCTATATGATATGTACCCAGAATCCTGGACACATGTTATGAACTAAGCGGAACACATGGATGTTATCCTGTACTTTACAGGTGGCATCCATTTTGTTTTCCGTTG
>CALEMV010000384.1 GCA_937910655.1 uncultured Solobacterium sp. | reverse complement strand
CAATAGTGGTATTGACACAAATATTAGAATACTAATGATAATTGTATGCATGTTTTTCTGCGGAATGACTGTATCAATAATATATTGCATTAATCTTGGAGATACTAGGCTAATGATTTCTGATAAAACACAAAATCCAAATGCAATCATCGAGTATTTAAATGTAGATTTTTTTATTATATGTTCTAACTGTGACATATCTACCTCTTCTTATTTTAATCATTCTTCTAGTATCATTATTATATTTTTCAAACGTTAGTGCAACCTAACATAAAAACATCGTACTTCTACGTACGATGTTATTCAAGATATGAATTAATGGCTGCATTCACGATAGATAATAGAATACTTGCGATAATCGCTGTATGGAAACCCATCATATATGAACCGTGTGCAAAACTGAATGCAATGGATAATACTGCTGCGTTGATAATCAGCGAGAATAACCCAAAGCTGAAGAATGTCAATGGTAAGAACACCAACTTCATTAATGGTTTTAATGTTGCATTCAAAATAACAAGGATAAATGCAATCAAGAATAATGTATTTGCAGAACCGATATACATTGTTCTCATAACACGATCAATCAACCAAAGTGAAGCTACATTCACTAAAATTAAAGTTATAAATCTTTTCATTTCCGACTCCTTTTCGTTTGCCAATATAGCACGCCTAATGCGGTTACAAGTATCAGGATAATCACCGACATAACATCAAATATATTCATCCGATAATTCCCTCCCTTTACACAAAGTTATTTTACCATAATTACAAATGTAGGAATACTAATCATTTCTTGATATGAAGAAGTCGAACAGCGTTAATGACACACAATATAGCAACACCTGTATCCGCAAAGATTGCCATCCACATATTCGCAATACCAAGTGCTCCTAATACTAGCGCAAGTACTTTGATCGCAATCGCAAAGAAGATATTTTGATTTGCGATACGAATAATTCTCTTTGCCTGTTGAATGGTTGTATCAATCTTGTTTAGATTATCATCCGTGATAATAACATCTGCAGCTTCGATTGCTGCATCACTGCCAAGTGATCCCATCGCAAAGCCAATATCAGCTGTGCGCATAACCGGAACGTCATTAACACCATCACCCACAAATGCCACAACACCATTCTGCTTAACAGTATTCACGCATGTTATCTTATCTTCTGGTAAACATCCACCATAAATCGAATTAATGCCTAGTTCCTTACCTACTTCTTGACAAATCTCTTCTGCATCACCAGATACCATCATGCACGCATGATTCCTTTTTAAGTGGTTGATTGCACTAGCTGCATCTTTCTTAATTGTATCCTTTAGTAGAATACAACCCAAGAATCTACGATCTTCTGCAACATATACATAGGTGCCCGGCTCTTTATATTGTTTACAATCCACCCCGTTCTCTACCATCATTTTATAATTACCAACAAGAACCTGATGGTTTTCTAAAGTAATTGAAATACCTCTACCAGCAATTTCTTGCATATCAGAAATCTTTGTTTGATCCACTTCATTTTGATATGTATATTGTATCGCTTTTGCGATTGGATGATTTGAATAGCTTTCCGCATACGCTGCAAGTTTCATCAGCTTTGTGTCATCTAAGCTATCCAGTAACTGGCTTACCTCAAACTGTCCTGTTGTAAGAGTTCCTGTTTTATCGAATACAATCGTACGAATCTCCGCAATCTTTTCAACGTAGTTCGCTCCCTTCAACATGATGCCATGCATGGATAATCCACCAATTCCCGCAAAGAAAGAAAGTGGAATAGAAATGACTAATGCACATGGACAAGAGATGACTAGGAATGTACAAGCACGATAAATACCCTCATTCATATCACCAGTTGCTAAACTTACTACAATTGCCACAAGCACTGCTAATGCGACCACTGTAGGTGTGTAATAATGAGAAAACTTTGTAATGAATTTTTCTTGTTTTGACTTTGTTTCATTATTCTCTTCAATAATACTGAGAATTCTTGAAACTGTTGATTGTGCAAATTCCTTTGTTGTACGAATTAACAGTACACCACTTGTATTTACAACACCCGATATAACTTCATCATCTACATCCACATCACGTAAATTGGATTCTCCTGTTAGGGATGCAGTATCCAAAGAAGAACTTCCTGACACAACAATACCATCTAATGGAATACGTTCTCCTGGTTTCACTTGGATAATTTCACCAATCTGCACTTCTGTAGGATCAACTTTGATAAACTCTGTTCCACTTTGTACAGATGCATAGTCCGGTCGAATATCCATCAAAGATGCGATGGACTTACGAGAATGGTCTACTGCTAAATCTTGGAAGAACTCTCCAATCTGGTAGAATAACATGACGCCAGTCGCTTCTTTCCAATCACTCAAATACAATGCCGCAAATGTAGCAATTGTCATTAAGAAATTCTCATCTAATAATTTTCCTCGCCTTAGATTATTGAAGGCTTTATAAATAACATCATATCCCAAAATAATATAAGCAACTAATGTTGAAATATTACTTATAATCCCCGTTAGAATAAACGATAGTCCAAATAAGGATGCTCCCAATACCAAGCGAACAATCATCATTTGTGTACTATGATCTTCTTTCTTTTCAACCTTCTGCTCTGCATAATAGCGTGAAAATTCAACTTTCGGCTCTTCTCTAGCAATCATTTCACGTAATGCATTTTCAATACGTGTATATTCACTTGTCGCAAACTGTACACGTAAAATTGCATGCATGAAGTCAGCTTCCGCATGTTCTACACCTTCAATTTCCATTGCCTTCTCTGCTATTTCATTTGCACAATCTGCACAATCAATATTCTTAATATTAAATTTAAAGAGGTGTTTTGTCTCATCGTATAAAGCTGTAATCACTGCATCAGGTTCATCATCATGGATAATATCAAAAACCTTCTGTTCAATCGCAGAATGTTTTTCTTCATCACATGTAAAGTATAATTTTTGCTGCATAAAATGGATGTCTGCACTTAGTACACCCTCTATTTTTCTGATTTCCTCTGCTAATTCTGCGGCACAATCTGCACAATCAATGCCTACAATACGATATTGATATTCCATCTTAACACCCCTTATACATATAACACCTGAACAATTATTCAACTATTATGATATTACTTTTCGATATTTTGTCAATCTATGTGAGGAATGATATAATTTCATCGTTTCGGAGGTATATCCCCATGATTAAAGCAAACTATCATACGCATACAGCGCGTTGTGGTCATGCGATCGGTACAGATGAAGAGTATGTTCAAGCAGCGATTCAAGCCGGTCTAACAACCCTTGGTTTCAGTGACCATGCCGCATATCCTACACCATGTCCTGGGTTACGTATGAACATTGAACAAATTCCTGATTATTATCAATCTATTCGTTCTCTACAGGAAAAATACGCATCTCAAATCGATATTCATCTGGGTATGGAAGTAGAGTACTATCCAAGCCAATGGGATACCATTCGTGAATATCGAAAGACATTAGATTATATAATTTTAGGGCAACACAATCTAACCATTGATAAAGATAGTGTATATGAATTTGACAACAAAGACCAAGTTGAACGCTATGTAAAATGCTTAGAGGAAGCTTGTCAACATTATATGTGTGATTATATTGCTCATCCTGATGTATTTCTCTGGAAATATCCGCGAATTGACGAGAGTGTACTAAACGCTGCAGAGAAGATTGCTGACATATCACGCTATTATGACATTCCACTCGAACTAAATTGTGGTAGTGGTGTACGCATAGGTAAGAAGGAATATCTTGATGGAGAACGTTATGCCTATCCAACAAGAGAATTCTTTGAGATTTTCGCAAAGAAGAAATGCCCTATCATCATCGGCCTCGACATTCATAATCCACAACATTTTTTGACTGAAGAAAATCTAAACCGTGCTTTGTCGGTCGTGGAAGGACTGCCACTAAACTTTCTAACAGACTACGACTTAGTCTCCAAAGCAAAAGAACGTAAAAAACTATTCTGGTAACAGCTAAAAAGCCTAACTGAATTTCCATCAGCTAGGCTTTTATCATAATTCATAATTACTAGTACTCTTAAAGTAAGTCAAAATAGCAGTTGTTAAACGCACAATATTAGTAGACTCTTCTCACTGAATCAAATAACGAAATGCATTATGCTCATCACAGATGGAATAACTACCACTAACAATACTGTGCTTAAAGTCACGATGTTGGTCGCATATTCAACATCTCCATTCCCTTGATGCACAAGGATTGGCATTACAGCAAGAGATGAAACTGCCGATTGTAACATAAATGTCTGTGCTTCTAGATTTGGTAGATTTGTCCCAATTGTCTTTAGAACTATCATCATTAATAAAGGTGCTATTAGAAAACGTCCGCAAAGAGCAAACACTGAATCTTTATCTAACTTCACAGTTGCTAGTCCAGCTTTCGCTAGTACAATGCCGATATAAATTAGTGAAAGTGGTGTCACAATATTTCCAGCATAAGTCAATGTTTTTGTCATTACCTGTGGTACCGGGATCTTAACAATTAGGAATACGATTGCCACAAGAAATCCAATAAGAGGTGGAGGTAATAGTTTCTTAAAGTCAAACGACACTTCTGTTTTAGTTTGAACCAGACTATCCGTTGTCATCAAATAGATACCTAATGTCCAAGAAGATATTGTATTAATGATGTAATAAACGAGGAAGTATTCTGTTGCCTTATCACCAAATAACGCAATGTTTAAAGGTAACCCAATGAAAATGGTATTTGCATTAACAAAAGTATTGATAAACGTTCCTCGTCTACCAGGTTTAATTTTTAAAACCTTAACTAGTATAAAGGCTACAACATATCCTAAGATTGTTGCTAGACCCACATATACTAACCCACTTGAAAGTTTAATCAAGCGTTCTACCGTAAGATATTCCATTACCGATACAAATATAGATGCCGGTAAAGCAATGTTCATAATTAATTTTGAGATGTTATCACTAAAACTAACATCAAACCATTTTCTAATCTGTAGGATATATCCTAGCGAAATTAAAATAACAACGGGCAAAATACTCTCTAAGGATTGTAGGAAAACCATAAAAATCACCTAGTATTTTGGATACCACTTTAAATCACGTACTGCTTTTGCCATGTCTGTTTCTTTTGCACGTGCAAGGCCTTGTTCCTGCGCTTTTTTAGCAACAGCTTCCGCAACCTTAATAGAAACATCTGCGACATACTTGAATGGTGGTAGTACAGGTGCAC
>CALEMV010000383.1 GCA_937910655.1 uncultured Solobacterium sp. | reverse complement strand
ATCAAGCCTTATCATGTCTGTAAATTAACGTGTCCAAGAAATTGGGTTCACTTCATTCGCCCCCAACATTTTTTATATCCTTACTTAACTAATTCTCTTTTTTTAAGAAATAAGAACACTGCCACAGCTAGACCACCTACAAACATCATAGATAATCCTACTGCATTGAATGTATCACCTGTCTTAACAGAAGGTAATGCCATATCATTTACCACAACCTTTACGGCATTATTAACTGCAAAATCATAATCTTCACTTAGTACTACTTGGAAGTGATCATGATTGATTCTGTATCCTTCAGGTGCTGCTGTTTCCTGAACGTAGTAGCCGCCTAAATCATCCGCAAATTCAACAGCCCAAGTGATAACTCCTTCGCCATCTGTAATACCTACGCAAGGATTTCCATCCTTATCTAAAGCAACTGTACCATCAGCCTTAAATAAGGTTAATTCTGCACCCTTTAACTTCTTAGAGGAATCCATTGCATCAACCTTAATAGCAGACACATAGAATACCTTTCGTGTATCTACCGCCATGATTACTTGTTCATGTTGACGTGTTCCAGTTACAGTAAATTCGATATCATCGAATTTATTGAAACCAAATGGAGCCTCGTCTTCACGTAAGATATAAGTCTTTCCGCCTTCAACAAACTTAGAAATGTCTGTGTTTTCTTTCGTTGAAGTGAATGTAGTAATCTCATTACCTGTCACTTTGTCAATCAGTGTCATTTTCGCACCAGCAACGTTATTACCTTTGCCATCTGTCTTCGCTACGTCAATGACGATCTTATTGTCTGCATAATCAAGACTAACGATTGCTCCGTTATCTTTGATTCCAAATGGTTTTGGATTTGTATTTAGGTAATATCCAGCAGGAGCGGAAACTTCAACTAGCTCATATTCACCTGCTGGAAGGAAACTATCGTTTGACTTCCAATAACCATTAGCATCTGTTGTGATTGTATATGGTAAAGTCTGACCAGCTGCGGCAGTAGCCACAACATCACCATTCTCATCTCTAGCTACTACATCGTAGTTATTCTTGTTTACGATTTCGAAAGTTGCAGTACCAACATTTGCACCTGTATCTGCATCTTTCTTTTGAATCTCTAATCCACCACGTACAACGCCTTCTACAACTGTATATTCATTACCGCCAATAACTCTAGCTAATGAGTTTTCATCAACGATATTAAATAGTGCCACACCATTTTTAATATTTGGCGCTGGAGAGTTTGTTGCATCAATGACTTTGTTATCCAACGTGTATCCAGTAGGAGCCTTAGTCTCCTCTACTGTAATTGTACCTAACGGTAATGTTGGAATACCTGCATCTAAATAGAATGGATCACCAGATACTTTATATGTATCACTCATCAAAGCAAAATATCTTCCACCAACTAGCTTTGTTTGGATAACCCATGTACGTGTCGCAGCAGTAGGTAAATCGTTAAATGTGTATTGTCCTGCATAATACTTGATAGTAAATTCAGCACCTTCTAGACTGGCTGGATTTGCCACAACTGTACCATCAGCCGATATTTTATTTAAGGTAATTGTGAGTGGGTCATTTAATGGCACATCTGTAGACTGAATATTATATGTTTCACCATTCGCAGTAAACATATGTGAATAAACTTGCGCATCTAATCCAAATCCTCTTGGTGCTACTAATTCTTTTGTATATAGTACTGCGTTACGTTGTACTGTAATTCCAATTAGCGCACCATGTCCATTTGCATCTGTAGTAATACGTCCCACTTCATTTGTTAATGCAGCATCTGAGTATACTCCATATACTGCACCAGATAAATCCTGTGCATAGCAAGCTGCGTTACCCTGTGTCATTGCAGGATTGCCGTTTGATTTATCTAGAGTAACGTTTACTGAGATATTTCTTGGAGCAGTCTGGATAACCCAAGTAGCTCCGCAACGCTGATAAGGTACTGTACCTAAGCCAGCACTCCAACCTGTAGCCTCTTCCCCTGTGTATGGATTCAGGTAACGTGGTACGTCGATACGTAGCGTTACTCTACCATCTGGTTGAACATCTGTAACAGTAGCGTTATAAGGGTAGTACGTTTTAGAACCAGATTCATAAGCCGTTTTATAGGTCAATCCTATATGACCCGGTTCTAGACACTGAACACTGAGTTGGTTTATAATTTGTCCAGATGCTCCACCTAAAAGACCATCGATATAATCAATGGTAAAATTAGTGACTCCAGTACTTGGATTAGTGTTAGATGTTCCCAGTGTTCCTGAGAACGTATCGCCAACCTCTAATGTGTCAAGGTTGGCTGTACTTGCCTCTACTGGCAACAGTTTGATTCCCATCGGAATTACAAGTGCCAGAATGAAGGCTGCCATCAAGCTAAAAAGTTTGATGGCTTTTCTTTTTAAGTGATTTAAATTCATTTTTTCATTCCTCCTATATGAATTTTTCTGTGTTGTATAAAGCTTGTTGCTGTGATGCTATATCTCATTGCCTATTTGCTGTAGAAGATAATTAAAATAGGCAATGTTGTTGTAACTGTTTCTCCATTAAAAAAGGCGATAGACTTTTACATCTATCGCCCTCTTTAGGAGAAAATTTGACTGAACTTAATTTTATATCTTATCTATAACCTACAATTACTGTTTGATCCCATGCTTCTTGATCAACCACCCAAACTTGCTGAGTAACGGCATCATGATGTGTTGTGCCTACTTGAACATCACCAACATGGTAACCTCCATCATCATCCTGCATACTAAACTCATCCAGCGAATTATAAACTCTTCCAGTTTGATTACCAATAATCTTACGCTCATAGATTGGTTGATCCCATTCTTCTTGGATAACCTGTGTTTCCCAGTGTCCCACTGCATCGTGATGAATTGTCTGATAAATAGGCTGTGGAGCAGGTGCAGCTGGTGTTGTATTCGTACTTGGAGTATTTGTTACTGAAGAACTGTTGTTATTGTTCTGTGTCTCAGTAGTAGTTGTTCCTGTAGTTGGTGTAGCTGGTGTTTCGGATGTAGTGGAAGTATCTTCTTTCTTATCTTCCTTTTTATCATCCTTCTTGCTATCTTTCTTGTCGGATTGTTTGTTATCCTTCTTATCATCTTTCTTATCGTTCTTATTAGATGTAGACGTTTCGGTGGTGGTTTCATGCTTTGCTGTGTTGTTTGTCTTTGACTTTGGTAGCATAAATAGCATAACTACTAATCCAATTGCTGCAAGTACACTTGCAATGATGAATAATTTCTTTTTGTTCATAAGTTTTCTCCCTTCGGGTATTTTTCCCCGCTCATTTGTTTACTGATTTTCTTTGGATTAAATAAAAGAGAAAGTAACAAATTTATGTATACTTCCTCTTCACCCACATCTCAGTAGTATACATATTTTAGACCCCCCTCTGGTTCCCATTCAACACTTTAAAAATCTATATTCATGTAATACACATGTGTGTATAATGCAGAAAACCCTTTATTCAATAGGGTTTTTACGATTTTCGTGGTTCCCATAATTTTAAGGCTAAAAAAATTTTTATTTTTTTATTATGAAAATTTAGAGTTTTTGTTACATTTTTGCCCATACTGCCCTATTCTTGGTTACGTAATTCTTCTTCTATCAATTTCATTTGGTTCCATGCTTTCCCACTCGTATAAAAACCATAGGCAGGTATGACTAACCCAAAAAGTATTGTTCCAACTAAGAGAACCTTGTCTGTTACTACTTTAGCTGTATTCCACTTCAAAAATTCCGCCACAATCGCATATACAGCAAAGGCACCAAATAGAGGTGGCTTTAATGCAAATGGAATAGGCATTGACCCAAAGAAAGCAAATAAAATTCCACCATTAATACAATCTGTTACGTTCTTTGTAATAAAGAAATAACTTATTCCATATCCTACGGCAAAACCAATCAACATTCCAAAAAAGCCAATCATGAGAAGTACCTGATTTTCATGTATATTCTTCCAATAGTTATATCTATTGTTTATCTCTTGTCGGATCTGATTTTTCTTTTGTTGTTGCTGCTGTGCTTTTCTGCGGATTTCCATTAAGTCTTTATTTGGCATCCCACATTTAGGACACTTTTCAGCTTCGCTACTATATTTGTATCCGCATTCCTTACAGTTAATTAACATTCCAATCACCTCTTTCTACGTATAGTAGACACGCAATGCGTGTATACTTCAATAGATAGTAAACTTCTTTTGTTTCTTTTCGTCTTCTTCCAGAATCTTTTGTAATCTTGGGTCCTTTTTCAATATCTGTTCCGCTTCTTCTTCAGATGGAAGGAATTCAAGATACTTGTCTGGATGTAGCCCTAACCAACCGTTCCATGTTCCAGTTCTCTGTAATCTATATTCAGCACGTTCACGGAAATGAAGTAATCTACTGTGTTCAACACCACCATAGAAGTCCATTCCCCACTGTTCGATCAGAATCTCTTCTGCATCCTTGGTAATCTTAGGGATTCTTCTTTTCGTAATATGGTATTTTCTGCATATATCATTTTGCGTGATATTCTTTGTAGCCTTAAACCATTTATTAATAATGCAAGCTCTTTCCAACTCGCTTAAATCTGCATTGAAGTATCTCAAAGCGCCAAAGCATAGCATTCGATTATCCCAGTCATACATGATGCTGTTACTATACTTTTCATTCCATGCACAATTGCCTTCTGGTATTTTAACAATGCTACCACCTACAATTGGATTTTCAATTCTCTCAACTGCGTGTTCAAAATGAGCTATGTTTCTATAGTCAAAATAAAATCTATCATTATGATACATTGCATTAATATCAATCAATAAATCCATAAATTCTCTTAATCTATCTTCTGGATTGCAATATGGCTTTTCGATTATTTTTACCCATCTATCCACTGTAATCTCCTTTCTATCTTCTGGGGGCGTTTCGCCCCCAAGAAATTTTCACTCTAGTTATAAAGAGTAGATTTCTTTTTCTAGTTCAAATATAATAGCAACTTTATAATCAAATAC
>CALEMV010000382.1 GCA_937910655.1 uncultured Solobacterium sp. | reverse complement strand
CCTAATAAAGAAGCACCTGTTGTAATCGTATCATCAACTAACAAAATCTTCTTTGGCACAACACAGTTTTTCTTTAGTACAATGTTATCCGACATCTTCATGCGCTCTTCCACACTGCGATTTTTCTGGTCAAAATCATATACTTTTTCAAAGAGATCTAACTGTCGCAAAGGCAAAGTGGAAAACATCTTTTCAAGATGATGGAACCCACGTTTCGCGATTTTTTCTTTAGAACTTGGTAAATAACAAACTTAATAACAACCACCACCGAAATGGATACAGAAATACTGTTTTCAATGCTTCATCAAAACATTCCTTATATTGAACTAATAATTTTGCAAAGACATCATCGTAGATATAACTAGCATATAGTTTATATCCATGAAACTTCATATGAAACTTAATCTTACTTAAATGATTTCGACAGGTATGACACAATGGATCATCATTCTCCAGTATATCGACGAAATCCCCATCTCCTTTTTCTATCCCACACATTAAACAGCGCATATTTGATTCGCCTGCTCTATCTTATTCTTACAAAGTTGCACTAGTTCTGTCTTTTCGCTACATAAAAACAGTACATCACCTTCTGGAGATGTAAAACTTCTTCCTGCTCTACCTGCCATTTGAATCAGCCCAGCCTCATCAAAGACAGAATGATTTGCATGCCATACACAGATGTCTGCCTTAGGAATAGTTACGCCTCTTTCTAGAACTGTTGTCGCTATCATCACACCTAACGGGTTTTGTTTGAAATGATATATGATTTCATCCCTATCTTCACTTTCACTTGTACAGACATAACATTGCATAAAGATATTAAGAATAAACCCTAGCATCTTGGCAGTTTTAATAGTTGGCACAAAGATAATTCTAGGATTGCATGCATGTTTGTTTATCCATCGTATCAGTATAAAAAATAATAGTACCGATGGATAAATCAATAGTCTTGGAACTGGCAAATCATGTCCATGTGGACGCTTATTCAATATGATATGATGCATCATTCCTTCTTTCACTCTACTTAAAAGATACGCATCTGGTGTAGCGGTTAAATATATGATATTTCCTATGCAAGCATGTTTTGCTATACCATGTAATACTTCATCTCCACGATATGGAAAGGCATCTGGTTCATCTAAAATCAATAATGAGAATTGACCTTGGTAACGATATAACTGATGTGTCGTACACACAATTAAATCACCATCAGTTTCATCTGTATGTCCACCACATACCGCAACGATCTTTGCTTTTTTAAAATATGTTTTTAATCGTTCAGTTAGTTCTAATACGACCTGTCTTCTTGCAATCGCAAAACATACTTTGCGTTTTTCATTTAACGCATCTGCTATACTAGCAAGCACCATTTCCGTTTTTCCAGCACCACAAACACACTCCAACAATACATCTTTTGTACGAATGTATTGTTGACACTCTTTGGACACTGCTTCTTGCAGTTTTGTTAGGGGATATTGCATGGTATATTCACTACAATCATCGTGAATATCCTCAAGTTTAATATTTATTTCCTCTTCTAAAAGCAACCTTCCAAAGCCTATACATTTCCGACAATAATATCCATGACTCCCTTTATAAAAATATGATTTTTGTGTATTACCACAACGTGGGCATTTCATTTGTTCACCTCTAAAAATGTATATGAAAATAATCATCAATTTCCACAAAAAAAGGTTGATAGTATGAACTATCAACCTAAAGTATTACTTATTGTTTGTTCAACTTAAATCTCTTTACTACTGCAAAGCCAAATCCTGCAAGAGCAATAATCACTGCGCCAATATAGATTGGTAATTGAGAGTTATCACCTGTCTTAGGTGTAGCTGACTGTGCAGTTTCAGGAGCAGCTAAATACTTCAATGTAAATGTAATTTCATTGCTTGTTGGATTTGTTGAGTCAGCACCCGAAGGTAGCTGTACAGCATCCCACTTCAATGCAAATGCTACAACATTACCTGTTGCACCATCTGTAGCCTTCGCCATTAATAAGCCCGCCATGGAACCCGCTACTGTATAGTTTGTATTTGGACGAGCTGTGCTATTAAAGTGTACGCCATTCACTACAACTTCCATTGTATTTTCCATTCCAAGTACTGCATCCTTAAGATCTGCGAATGTAGTTACTGGAGCAGCCACCGTCATGTTGACTATAATAGTCTTTCCATTTACTGTTTGTGAAGTAATCCTATACTTACCATTGTCATGTAGTAAGGATACTGTTGGGTTTGTATCAAAATCCATTTCATTTGGAAGAGTTAATGAAGCTGTAAATGTTGCACTGTAATCTGCTAAAGCAATTGTAGTTGGATCTACATTAGCTCTATTAAATGCATTTTCAATTTCGCTCATCTTTGTTTTAACAGAAGAAACATCTAAGGAACCTGTAAATGCAAGATTAGCATCTTTTGTTGTTTCGTACACTGCATTATGCTGTGTTTCATTTCCAACAAGAATATCACCAGGAAGTGTCATCACTTCTTCATAACTTCTTTCTAGTGGAGCTGCATAGTTTACAGTTAAAGCAATCGCACTAGGATTGTTTACGCTAGCGCCTGAAGCCATCTGCTTACCAACCCACTTCAAGTCAAAGTTAATTGTGCTTCCGGAAACGTTATTTGTAGCTGTAGCAGTTAAATTACCATTTACAGTACCGATTACTTCGTAGTTTCCTCCAGCTACAGATCTAGCATCGAAGTTTGCGGCAGGAACTTTAATCTTTATATCATCTGCCACTGCATTTACTGCATTCTTTAAATCTGTAAAATTTGTAATATTTGCTGCATTAGCAAGTTCAAATGTTACGGTAGCACTCTGTATATTACCAGTCACATTACTTATAACAAATGAACCATTAGCACCTTCTAAAGTAGTATTTGCTAATGAAGGTACATCCTTAAAACTTAAGCCAGTTGGTAATGTAATTGTAGCTGTGAAAGATGTATTTAAGTTTGCTAAGTTAATTTGATTTGCAGCTGCAGAGTAGCTTGCTTCAATAGCAGCCATCTGATCTTTAATTGTCTTTGCATGGAATAAACCAACAAAGTTAAGGTCATCTGTCTTTTGTTTTGTCACTGCATTATTTGCAGTATCGTTATCAATTAATAAGTCCGCATCAACATCTACTGTCACATTTGAATTTGTAACAGTTGGCTGCTCGAATACATCACTAGTCGCAAAACTATCTGTTAATGAGATTGTAGCTGTATCTGCTTGGAATTCCGTAGGAATACGAATAAAGCTACGACCTGTAATAAATCCAAAGCTACCCGTACTAGTAATCTTTAAATTTTCATCG
>CALEMV010000381.1 GCA_937910655.1 uncultured Solobacterium sp. | reverse complement strand
GTAAAGTTCTTCAATCCTTTTCTTGTTGCGAAAATCAAGTTATTAAACCCAATGTATGTAACGCTATAACTTGACAACAATATTTCCTCAATCTGTTTAACAAGCTTAATACGTTCCTTTGTATCATAGGAATCATTTAACTGTTTTAACAATACCTGCATTGCATGGTTATCATATCCAGAATAATTCACAGAACCTCCTTCGGATAGTAACGCATTTAAGTAATATGCAGGATCTCCTGTAGGCATTGTCACCATGGAGTAGAAACCTAAATCATATTCTTTATTCTCTAGGTATTTTGTGCCTTCATGCAGTTGAAGTTCAGCGTGAATTCCAATCTTCTTAAGTGCGGACTGTAATTCCGTTGCAATTGATTCTTGTGATAGACGTTTATAGTAAGCGATTGTAAGAGAGAGGTTTTGACCATCTTTTTCTACATACCCATCACCATCTGTATCTATATAACCCAATGATTCTAAAATTTGCTTTGCTTCCACTTGATTATAAGAAGTTTCATCAGAACTTGGTAATGCATACTCGGAATCACTCGTAAACGGTCCATCCGTAGCAGTCATAGTGCCATCCAGTAAGTAACTTGCAATCGATTCTTTATCAATTGCTTTGGCAATTGCTTTCCGCAGTGATATATCTGAAAGGGTTTCTGTATTCATGTAGAGAGAATATACTCGGCTAGATGGAATCATATGAATATCAAATTCATCAGTATCCTTTAGTTGCTTAATTCCCTCCGAATTCATCTCTGTATACGCATCTAATTCATGATTCTTAAGTGCAAGAATTGCCGTTTCTTTCTCAAGCATCTTTGTAACTGTAATCTCGTCTAATTTCGGTGTTCCATTCCAATAATTTGTATTTGGCTCAAGCACAATTTCTTGATCAGCTGTAAATGTCTTCACCGTATATGGACCAGTCCCAATCGGCATCGTAGCCCTATCTTCCTTAGAATTTAGATTCAATATCGCAAACATTGGATCACTTAAATCAGATAATAATGTTGCGCGAGGTTTTACAGTCTTTATTGTGATTGAATTACCATCTATTTCATATTCAGCATCTTTTAAGAACACAGCTCTTGCGTTTTCCTGTGCAACATGGTGCAAATTATCTACTACACTTTTTGCATCCATTGTTGTACCATCTGAGAACTTAATATTCTCGCGTAGCGTTAACTTCCATGTCTGTGTGTCAATGTTTTCTGCGTTCGATACAAGCCATGGGGTAATCTCCATGTTATCCTCTACTTTAAATAAAGTTTCCCCAATACCATATCGAACGGTGAACCACCCATTCCACTCTAAAGCCGAATCCAATGATGCAGTAAACTGCTCTGTACCAATGCGGATAGTATGATTAGCTGTATCATTTATTTTTGGTGTTGGTGTACATGCAGACAAGGCTAATGTCATAGATATACACAATACTTTAGTCCATCGTTTCATTTCGTTCCCCCTCTTGATTATTGAAAGTCTTTGCGAACTGGTTGATTAAAAATACTGTAATGAAGATAAACAAACATGGGAATAAAGAAATCCATGGTGCGGATGTTAAATATTGTCTTCCTTCACTAATCATAGAGCCCCATTCTGGCGTTGGTACTTTTACTCCAATGCCTAAAAAGCTAAGCCCTGCAAGTGACAATAACATATTCGCAAAGTTTAACGTCAATGTCACTATCATTACATTTCGAATATTCGGTAAGATATGTCTCAATAGTATTTCGATATCACTTAATCCTGCAAATTTAGCAGCAGTTACATATAGTTCTGATTTCTCTTTTAGAGTCGCAGATCTTGCCAAACGAGCAAATAACATCCAATCACTAATTGCTAGGGCAATCATCGCATTATGTAAGCCACCACCAAGTATCCCTGCAATCGCAATCGCAATTAACATTTGGGGAAATGCTAAGAATAAATCACATATAGCCATAAGTACTTCGTCTAACAGTCCACCCATGTAACCGCTAATCATACCGACAAAGATGCCAAATCCTCCAGCAACCACTACGATTACTATCGTAGATAGAATGCTAAGTTTCGCGGCTACGATTGTACGTACAAACACATCTCTTCCAAAAGCATCCGTTCCAAACAAATGATGAATACTAGGTGCTTGTAAACGAACAGCTAGATTTGACTCCGAAATTATCTTCGGTA
>CALEMV010000380.1 GCA_937910655.1 uncultured Solobacterium sp. | reverse complement strand
GGTTGCCCTGTAAACTGTTCAGCAACGTGGAAGTTTTGTGATAAGAAGAATTGAATTCTTCTTGCACGGTTTACAATGACTTTTTCGCTATCTGACAATTCATCAATCCCTAAGATGGCAATGATGTCTTGTAATTCACGATAACGTTGTAGCATTTGTTGTACTTTCATCGCTACTTCATAGTGTTCTTCCCCAACAATTTCTGGAGTTAGAGCACTTGAAGTTGAAGCAAGTGGATCCACCGCTGGATAAATCCCTTGTTCTGTTAAACGACGCTCTAAGTTTGTTGTTGCATCTAAGTGGGCGAATGTTGTTGCTGGAGCCGGGTCAGTATAGTCATCGGCTGGCACGTAAATCGCTTGAATAGATGTAATAGATCCGTCTTTAGTTGAACTGATACGTTCTTGTAATTGACCCATTTCAGTTGCAAGTGTTGGTTGATACCCTACGGCAGAAGGCATACGTCCAAGTAACGCTGATACTTCTGAACCTGCTTGTGTGAAACGATAAATGTTATCGATGAATAAAAGCACGTCTTGTTTTTCCATATCACGGAAGTATTCCGCAATTGTTAAACCTGTAAGTGCTACACGCATACGAGCTCCTGGTGGTTCGTTCATTTGTCCAAACACCATCGCTGTTTTAGCAGATACCCCAGACTCTTGCATTTCATGGTAAAGGTCGTTCCCTTCACGAGTACGTTCCCCTACTCCTGTAAATACTGAAATACCACCAAGTTCTTCAGCGATATTATGAATCAATTCTTGAATTAATACGGTTTTACCTACACCGGCACCACCGAATAAACCGATTTTACCACCTTTGAGATATGGCGCTAAAAGGTCAATTACTTTAATCCCAGTTTGTAGAATTTCGTATTGACTGTTTAATTCTTCAAATTTTGGTGCTGGTTTATGGATTTCATGTCTTGTGAAATCTGCTGGGAATGGTTCCTTCAAGTCAATCGTGTCTCCAAGAACGTTGAATACACGACCTAATGTTTCAGGTCCCACAGGAACGCTAATTGTGCGTCCTAAGTCCACCACTTTCATGCCACGTTGCAAACCATCTGTAGATTCCATGGCGATCGTACGAACTGCACCGTCCCCTAATTCTACAGCAGTTTCCAAAGTAACAGTTGTTTCGCTACCATCATTGGCTGTTTTCACAACTTGTAATGCATTATGAATATCTGGAACGCCTTCTTCTAAAGGAAATACCACGTCTACAACTGGCCCTACAACTTGTAAAATCTTTCCAGTTCTCAATCCATTTTCCTCCTTCTAAAATCCTAATGTTCTTCCAGAGCGGCTGCTCCACCGACAATTTCTGTAATTTCTTGTGTAATTTGCGCTTGTCGTCTCTGGTTCAAATCTTGTGTTAAGTTACTGATTAAATCTTTAGCATTATCAGTTGCACTTCTCATTGCAGTCATACGAGAAGCATGTTCTGCTGATTTGGCATCGATAATGGCTCCGTAAATAAGCGATTCTGCATATTGTGGAAGCAAGATGTCCATAATTATTTCCTTGTTCGGTTCAAAAATATAATCCAATTCGTACTCTTTTGCTTCTTCCGCGTCCAAGTCGATAATTGGTAACATTTTTTCAACACGGTAGTTTGATAAAAGTGCGTTTACGTGGTGATTATAGCAAACGTAAAATTCATCAAATTCTCCGTCACGGAACATTTGGACCGCACTTGACACAATCTTTCTTACTTCTTCAAAGGTTGGAATATCGGATACGTCGTTAATTTCTAGACGAACATCCACTCCCATCTTTTTGAAGAAGCGACTTGCAGCATCCCCAATCGTTAAGATGACATATTCATCCTTGGATTGGTGGTCTAACTCTAACATTTCTCTTGTTGCTTGGAAAATGGAAGAGTTGTAACTCCCAGCAAGTCCTTGGTCAGATGAAATCACTAAGTATCCAGTCTTTTTAACCGGACGTTCAATTAATAAGTCGTGATAGTCGATAAAAGAAGTTACTACTTCTCCGTCCTCTGACGTTTCATCGATAATCTCTTCTTTATTGTGATTTGCGTATAGTAAGTGAGTTACAACTTCACGGATTTTTTGAGCGTAGTCTTGATAGTGACGCACTGCTTGCTCTGATTTGGCTAATTTTGCTGCAGAGACCATCTGCATGGCGCTAGTGATTTGACTTGTTTTCTTTGTTGAAACAATTCTCTTCTTTAAATCATTTAAGGAAGCCGTCATTCAGGTCACCTCTCCTTTCTACGCTTATTGAACACGTTCAAATAAATGAATTTGTTTGAAATTCTCAATTACTTTGTAGAATTTCTCTTCATCCGAAATCACATGTTGATCGCGGATTTCATTTAATAAATCTCTATGTTCGCTTTCTAAATGTTGATATAACGCTTTTTCAAATGGTTTAATACGGTCGATTGGAATCGCATCTAATAAACCATGTGTTAAAGCAAATAAAATCGATACTTGATACTCGATAGGTAATGGTTGGTGAACATCTTGTTTCAAGACTTCAACCGTACGTTTACCACGATTTAATTTTTGTTGAGTTGCCGCATCTAAGTCAGAACCGAATTGTGTGAAGGCTTCTAACTCACGGTAACTTGCTAAGTCGATACGTAATGTACCAGAAACTTTCTTCATCGCTTTAATCCTATTGATCTAGAAAACCTTATAGTATCATTGCTGATCTTATTTGTGTTAGAAGAAACATTTTTATATCAAATTAAAAATTATAATCATGCGCTGGTGTTAGGTCTCTTGTTGTGTGTGGTTGTCATTGGCTTAAGAGTAGTGATACCTGACATATTACAGCTTTTAATTATTTCTCTATTTATAACAGTTTTCTGTATCTTCTGGATGTATCATCAAAGTACCAGAAGAAAACTATGAGTGAAAGCTCCGCAAGGAGCTTTTTCTTTCTGAATATAGTAATTACAAGTATAATATGGGGTAGATAAAGGGGGTTTCTATGGATTTATTTGGGTATGCAAGCGAAGAGACAAAGAAAAAAGAAGAGCCTTTAGCGGCACGTATGAGACCTTCTACTTTAGAGGAAGTTGTTGGTCAGGAACATATCATTGGCAAAGATAAATTGTTATATCGTGCAATTAAAGCGGATAAGCTTGGTTCTTTGATATTCTATGGTCCTCCAGGAACTGGTAAGACTACACTTGCACAAGTGATTGCGAATAGTACCTCTGCTGATTTCCAACAAGTCAATGCGACAATTGCAGGTAAGAAAGATCTTGAAAAGGTAATTACACATGCGATGGATTTGATGTCGATGTATCAAAAGAAAACAATCTTATTTATCGATGAGATTCATCGATTTAATAAAGGACAACAGGATTATCTATTACCATATGTAGAAGATGGCACAATTATCTTGATTGGTGCGACAACGGAGAATCCATATTTTGAAGTGAATCAAGCGTTGATTTCACGTTCTCGTATCTTCCAGTTAAAGTCACTTACAAAAGAGAATATTATGACTCTTTTAAAGCGTGCTGCAGAAGATGCGATAAAGGGTATCGGCAAAGACAATGTTATCTTAGTTGAGGAAGCTGCTGAATTTTTAGCAGAGATTTGTGATGGGGATGCACGTACCGCGTTGAATGCGTTAGAACTTGCAGATCTTACAACAGATCGTAGTGACGATGGCTACATTCACATTACCTTGTCTGTTGTGGAGGAATGCATTCAAAAGAAGGCAATCCGTTATGACAAGGATGGTGATAACCATTATGATACGATTTCTGCGTTTATTAAATCGATGCGTGGTTCTGATCCAGATGCCACACTCTACTACCTTGCACGCATGTTGACGGCGGGAGAGGATGTTCGTTTTATCTCTCGTAGAATTATGATTGCGGCAGCAGAAGAATGTGGTAATGCAGATCCAAGAGCGTTACAGATTGCGGTTGATGCGGCGTTAGCCGTTGAAAGAGTAGGGATGCCAGAAGGAGCCATCATACTCGCAAATGCGGCTACTTATGTTGCCAATGCACCTAAATCGAATGCATCATCAAATGGTATTTTTATGGCAATGGATCTGGTTGAAAAAACAGGTAATCTTCCGATTCCACCATATCTAAAGGATGCTCATTATGCAGGTTCAGAGAAGTTAGGCAATGGTGTGGGGTACCAATATGCACATGATTATCCAAATCACTATGTAAAACAACAATATCTACCTGATGCGATTAAGAATGAAAGACTATATCACTTCTCAGATGTAGCTTATGAAGCCAAGCTCCAACAATACTTCAATTCGATTGGTAAGACTGATTATCAAAAGGAGAAAAAATAATGCAAGGGAAATATAAAGTTATTACCTTATGTGGAAGCACACGCTTTAAAGATGAATTCATGAAAGCGCAAAAAGACTTGACGCTTGCTGGAAACATTGTGATTAACGTTGGATTATTTGGTCATAGTGGCGATCATGAAGTTTGGGAAAATATGGATGAGGGTACTCTAACAAAGACAAAAGAGATGTTGGATGATATGCATAAACGTAAAATTGATATGGCTGATGAAATTTTTGTTATCAATGTTGGTGGCTATATCGGCTCTAGTACAAAGTCAGAAATTGAGTACGCAAAGACAACTGGTAAAGCAGTCCGTTATCTTGAAACAATTGACTGAAATATCTGAGTGCTAAATATTAGCACTCTTTATTATTAAGTGCTAAAATACTTCTATACTCATAAGGAGGTATACAATAATGGCAATTATCGTTCCGATTTATAATACGGTATTATTACCAGACACAAATATTTATCTGACCAGTGATAGCTATAAAAACGCAACTGGACAGGAACCTGCTATAGGTGATCGCATTATCTTTGCGATTGAAAAGAAGGCTTTATCTACAGATGAATTTCGTCCTGAAAACTTTTATCCATTAAGTGTATCAGGAACTATTACAGAAGTTAGTAATAGTGGTTTTGTGGTAATCAAGACAGAATCACGTATCAATATTGAAGATATCGTTGTACATAGTGATAAGACTTTAGAAGTTTTGTCTATCATCCGTAAACCGATGTCCAATGACTTAGATCCAATGGATGAAAAGAAGCGAGTTGACCAACTTAAGAGTGCACTTGTGAAGGCAACTGCGAACTATCAATGGGCTCTGGGTGCACGTAATTTCATCTCTCAATTAAAGGGGATGGAGGATATCATCAGTGCCATGGCACAGTGGTTAAACATTACGGATGAAGAAAAGTATGCATTACTTGAAGAAAATCTTCGCTCCAATCTATTAAATAAGATTGAACAGTATATCTATGAATATACAGAAATGACGGATGTAACTAACGAAGCTTCAGCCGCACAAGAAAATGACAATAAGAAAGCCTATCGTGAGATGGCTATCAAGAAACAAATCGAATATCTTCAAAAGGAACTGGATGACATGCATCCAGAGAATGTGACAGATATCCGAAAGATGGAGATGAAGATTCAATCATCTGGCATGAATGAAACTGCACGTCGTGAAGCAGATAAGGTTTTAAACCGTCTAAAACAAGAAGGTAGTAACTCTCCAGAGTATGGTAATCTTTACAACTATATAGATTTTTTAACAAGTATCAGTTGGAAGAAAGAGCGTACAAAGAAGATTGACTTTCAAGCTGCGGAGAAGATTTTGGATGAAGATCACTACGGTCTAAAGAAAGTAAAAGAGCGTATCTTACAACAGATTGCGGTAATGGATCTGAATAAGCGCCAATCAGGTTCGATTCTCTTATTTGTCGGTGCTCCTGGTACTGGTAAGACAAGTATTGGTCGCTCTATCGCAAATGCGCTCAAACGTAAATATGTACGTGTTGCGCTGGGTGGAGTGCGTGATGAAGCAGATATTCGTGGTCATCGTCGTACCTATATCGGTGCAATGCCAGGAAGAATTATGGATGGTATTCAGAAAGCTGGCACATCTAATCCGGTGATGGTACTCGATGAAATTGATAAGTTGAGTATGTCTTATAATGGTGATCCTGCAAGTGCACTTTTAGAAGTTCTTGATCCTGAACAGAACAATACCTTTACAGATCACTACATGAATGTTCCGTATGATCTTTCTGATGTACTTTTTATCTGTACCGCAAATACATTGGATTCTATCCCTGAACCTTTACTAAACCGTATGGAAGTGATTGACTTCCAAGGTTATACAGCAAGTGAAAAGTACCAGATTGCGCAAAGACATTTAATTCCAAAAGCAATTGAAAAGATGGGCATTCCAATTGAACAGTTAGAATTTAGTGAGGATGCGATACGTTCAATCATTGCGGACTATACGATGGAGGGTGGTGTACGTGGACTCAAGAAGAGAATTGATTCTGTATGCCGTGCTATCGCCGTTAAACTTGCAAGAGGTCATCAAGAAAAGATTGTCATTCAGGCAAGTGATTTACCTACACTACTAGATATGAAACCACTTCACCATGAAAAACTCACAGTTCAAAAGAATCCTGGTATTGTAACAGGTCTTGCATGGACTGCAAGTGGTGGAGAGATTCTGTTTATCGAAACCCTATTAACAAAGGGTAGTGGACAGTTAATTGTGACGGGACAGCTTGGCGATGTGATGAAGGAGTCTGTACGCATTGCATTATCTCTTGTGAAATCGAAATTCTCAGAAGCAGATAAGATTTTAAAGACACATGATATTCATATCCACGTTCCACAGGGTGCTGTTAAAAAAGATGGACCTTCTGCAGGTATCACTTTAACAACTGCTTTAGCATCACTTATTACAAAGAAAAAGGTTTCTCCACTAATCGCAATGACAGGAGAGGTATCCTTACGTGGTGGTGTGATGCCAATTGGTGGTTTGCCTGAAAAACTGATGGCAGCTGCTAGAGCAGGTGTAAAGACGGTTTATATTCCAAAAGAGAATGAAGATGACCTAAAGGATATCGCACCAGAAGTGAAAGAAAAGTTAACGATCATTCCAGTTGAGCAGGTAGATGAAGTCTTAAAGGCGGCTGGTATTCTTGTGAAAACAACAAGAAACTCAAAGCAGAAATAGGCCGAATCACCTCGTGATTTGTTACAAAAGTCGGTGAATTGTACCGACTTTTTTTCATTTGCGTGAAACATTCGTGAATTGCTTTGCGTAGAAAGAAATGAATATTTATAATGCATGTAGCTTAAAAAGCAGGAGGTCACGATGAAGTATAGAATTGTATCAGATTCATCTTCTAACGTATTTCACATGGAAGATATTGACTATAGAACAGTTCCTCTAAAGGTTATTATGAATGAGGGAGAGTTCTTTGATGATGAACGCACGAATGTAGAGCGTTTCTTATCCGTACTCAAACATACGAAGGGAAAAACATCCACTTCATGTCCAAATGCCTATGAGTGGGCAAGTTCATTTGATGGTGCCGATACGATTTTTGCGGTAACAGTTACAGGTGGATTATCCGGTTGTTATTCTGCAGCGATGCAGGGTAGATCACTTTTCTTGGAAGAACATCCAGAAGCGAATATCTACGTTATTGACTCATTATCCGTAGGACCAGAAATTCTATTGATTATCGAAAAGTTAAAGGAGTTAATTGCACAGGGATTGAGTTTTAGTGAAATCTGTGATGCGATTAATGAATATAAGAAACATACGCACTTATTATTTAATATCGCAAACTTAGACAATTTAGCACGTAATGGTCGTGTGAGTCCAGCAATTGCGAAGTTATCTGGATTATTGGGTATTCGTTGTGTTGGTAAGGCATCTGATCAAGGTACACTTGAGATCTTGCATAAGTGTCGTGGTGAAAAGAAGGCCACAAATAAGATTTTTGAGGAGATGATTACACAGCGTTATAACGGAAAGAAAGTTCATATTGCTCACTGCAATAATGAATCTATGGCAAATGATATTAAGAATTTAATTCTACAGTCTTTCCCAGAAGCGAAGGTTGATATTATTCCATGTACCATTGTGTGTGCCTACTATGTATCTGACCAGGGTCTTATCGTAGGTTTTGAAGATAGTGATTGTTAAAAAGAAAAGCCGTAATCTTAACTGATTGCGGCATTTTATTACTTCTTCTTATATAATTCTGGGAATAAGAATTCCAACATGATAGGGAAAATACCTTCCCAAGATTCTTCACTATGTGTACCATTTACTACAAGATTTGGATAAGTAACGCAACCACCTTGGGTAAAGAGATGATTGATATTCAATAACATATCTAACTCTCTTACAAGGCCTTTCTTTGTGCGCTCTTCATCTGAACCAAAATCTAGATAAACACGAGTTTCTTTAAATTTCTTCTTTTGAATGTGATTACATAACACATGATAGTTGAAGATGTTGGCAGGGGATACACAACCTGCTTTTGAGAAATAATCGTTATATTCACTGATCATAAACTCAGACATGATTCCACCCATGGAAGAACCAGCGATACCTACGTGTTTACGATCTGTATGAATGCGATAACGCTTTTGACAGTATGGTAAGAGTTTTTCGATAAACCACTTACCAGTAATCTGTCCACAGGATTGAATTTGAATTCCTGTGAAAGTTTTTTCTGCGGTGAATGGGCAGTATTCATCCAAGCGCTCATCACCGATGTGATTACAATCTTGACCAATAATGACGATATCTAGTTTCTGCTTGTCTAAATATTTCTTGATACCCCAACATTTACCATAGGTAGCTGTTTTATTATAGAAGAGGTTATGACCATCAAACATATATAAAACAGGATACTTCTTTTTACTTGTAGCGTAACTATCTGGAAGATATACCCAGACTTTGCGAGGACTTTGGTGTAAAGGCTCGATTGGTAGTGTGAATTTTTCTATTTTTCCCATAGTGATTTACCCATCCATTTGATTTTACTCTCTGTACCATTTTTGATACGTTCGATATTTGCGTGATGACGATATACTACGAATAGCCATAATACAAAGATTGATAGTGTGATTGATAGTGGATTTCCAATCAAGAGACTGATGAGAATACCAGAACCTAAACCAATCATGCTGGATAAGGAAACCATACGACAAAGATAGAGACTTACTAAGAAAACAAGTAGTGGTAAGAAGAACTGATAGAAGTATTGGTGATTGATAAATGTAGCGATACCTAAGAAGAAACCGAAGGAAGTCGCAACTGCCTTACCACCCTTAAATTGTGCAAAGATTGGGAAACAGTGTCCAATACAACAAGCAAGTCCTGCATCTGTCTCTTATACACATCTCCGAGCCCACGAGACTAGGCATGATCTCGTA
>CALEMV010000379.1 GCA_937910655.1 uncultured Solobacterium sp. | reverse complement strand
ATCAATATATGTATTAGTCGCTGCGACTGTGAAAGTCGCTACGGCTCTTCCTGTTTTTGTAAAACGTAATTCTGGATCACGTGCTAAATTCCCTAAAATCTGTACTGTGTTCATATATTCTCCTTTAAATCTTTTGTTCGATACACATCGTGCCTTTGTATACCTTGATGATTTCCTCCAAACTTTCAAAGGTTCGTGCATCGGCTTTCATAATCATTTGCATCTGTTGAGTTGCCTCTTCTTGTGTTTCTACATTTAGAGGTATCTCAATAGTGATTACCATTTTTCGTTTTTTGCTTAACATTTATCCCTCTTAGTCGTAATACATACAATTCATAGTTGCCTTTACATCGTCAATGTATACATCGTAACTAGGGTGAATGTGGCAATCGACTGTTGCCTCATCACGCATGATTTCAAGTAGGTTATCAATCTTCACTCTAGCTTGTTCTTCGCTAGTTGCTAGGACTGTAAAACTAACATTGAACGATACATTCACGCTGGCTTCAAATTGTTTAATTCGTTCTTTCATCTATCCCCCTATTGCTTGCCGTAATATTGCTTTTCCACTTTCAGAAATATCAGCATTGTCTATGATTTCATTTAAATCTACAGGTTTACGCTCTTCTTTGACTGTTTCAATTAAATGTCCATTCGGTAGCATTTTGATTTGTGCATTGCCTACTTCGATTTGTTTTCGCTCTTCCTCTTTCTTCATCTTCATTTCTAAAAGCAATCCATCATTCTTGATTTCAGATGCTTTTTCATCGTTTTTGTTTTTCCTTTTCACTAACTCTTCATAGCATCTGACAAATTGAGACATACAAGCAGCACGATTATAATCACCATTCCAAGGGTTAAACGCACTCCATATTGTTTGTGCTGCCTGTTTTGTTATTCCGTCTAAATGCTCCAATCCATGCTCATAGCTATATAATCTAACTGCATCTTCAACTACTCCATAGGCTTCTTGTGCAGTCATCATTTCTTCTTTTCCGTTGATGTAATTATCAAGTTCTTTATACTCACTCTCTATTTCTGCAAATGATGGTAAGAATTTACATTTACTCAACAGATTAAGCATGGCTCGTTGTAGAATTAATGGATCAGCATACGATAATTGATGTACATACAACTTGATTGTTTCTTTAGATGGGCTGGTGTTCCACCCTGTACTCAATATCAATAGTGCTTCCAGTATCTTCTGTTGATGGTTCATTTGATTGTTCATTTACACCCCCATATTCATTCATCAAATCTCGCATATCGTTTAATGTATCTTGCTTATTGTTTTTCTTTTTGATTGGTTTATCGTAACCATTACGTTCCCATGTTCTTACACATGCTTTCCAATCTTTCATAGCGTTCTTTCCTACTTTCCAGCCATTGCTTTCGTAGTAGTCATAGAATTGTTCAGCGTTTACATTATTATTGCGTTCAAGACAATACTGTGTAATTTGAGATAGAGTAGGTTTTTCAAAACGCTTGCGTTTTGTTGTAGTGCTTGCACTACTATCTATCTCTATCTCTTTCTCTATATCTATCTCTAACTCTTTCTCTATATCTCCGTTACATAATTGTTTCACTTGCGTTACATCGGTGTTACATTGTAACGCTTTTTTTCTTTCTCGATGCTTACGAACCCTACTAGCTACTGCGGTTTCACACCCTGTACTATCTTTTGTATCAGGCAAGTAATATTCCTCGTCAGAACACATTTCAAGTAGTCCGCTTTTGAGTAAGTACTGTATTGTTATTTGCACATTCTCTTCTTTTTCATCAAGGTCTAATGCAAGTTCTGATGCAAAATCATCTTCAAGTCCATCAAAGTAAAGTTTTCCATCGCTCATAATTGAACGTAGTAACATTTTGAGATAGATAATTGTATAGGTATCACCACCTGCAATCTTTCTTAATCGTTTAATTTCTTTACGTTGGAAAAAGTCCTTGTGTAGCTTTAACCAAAAGTATCTTTTCGGTTCACTCATAGGCTAATCTTCTTCCGCATCCGCCAAAAGTTCATTAAGTTTGCTTAGGCTATAAACAAATGCATCAATTTTATTGGCATCTTGTTTTTGTTCAGCGTGATTAACGTGATGTATTACATCTAGAACATCTTTTAATTCTGTAATTTCTTTTTCATGTAATTTATAACTTCCATTTGCTTGTTCTAATTTTTCAATACGTTTAAATACATATAATTCAACTACATTAATTCCCTTCATATTGTTTTGTCCTTTCGCTTATTATTTCTTGTAATTTTCGTCTAACTTCTTTAGCATTAACCCCATGTGCTATTGGTACATGACAATACACGCACAAGCAGGCTAAATTGTCCAAGTTGCTTTTACCTGACTGGGAACGAAATACAATGTGATGTACTGCTATCCCATCACTACTTCCGCATAATACGCATCTGTAATGATCACGTTCCAATGCTTTTGGTTTGTTTACTTTTAGGAGTTTGTTATCCTCTCGTTTTGCTTTGTTCATTTCCCCACCCATCTATAAGTGATTTGATATATTCGCTTGGCTCTAATGGAATGTCTAGTTGATTACATTCATCAACCAAACATTCTATTAAGCGTTGCATTTCTTCAACGTTGTATACGGATGACCCTTTGTATAGATGAACCACATATACACCTTGTACTTTTGCACTTGCTCCCATATCATCTGCAAACCATCCAATACCTTGCTTACTCCAACTCGTTATTGCATCGTCTTTATCTTGTTCGGTAAAGCCAGCTGTTATGAATATTCCACAATCTCTAATGGCTTTTTTGTACACATCCTCTTTTGATGTGTATCCATTTTTGCTTAATTCTTTGGCGATCTTTTGACATAACACCCAACAATACGAGTTAGCGTTTAAACTACGTTGCTTGCTTTTCTTTTTGATTTCTACTGTATATTCTTTGTCAGCAGTAATCTTTGACAAACCATTGTCATGTGGTGCTGGTATGACTACCATTACGCCCAGTGGTGATCGTAACAGTTCGATGTTATTTGTTGTCCACTTCATAACCTTTTACCCAGTCATAAAGCATAGACATTTGGTCTCTCGTAATGTTATCGATAACACACATTCCAAACATTTTAGTTGCTTGTTGTGCTACTTGTTCTGCACTCACCCCATGTTCACTTGCCATCTTCAAAACAATTCCGTATGCATTGTGTGGATCAAATTCTTTTTCTTTCCGTTCTTTTTCTGCTGCAGCATTGATTTTTGTATCTTGCAAACCTCGATAAACATCAGCACCTACACCAATCATTTTTGCTGCAGTACCTAATGCATCAGTAACGGCCATCTTAAAGGCTTCATCGTTTCCGTGAAAGCCATTTTTATCTTTGTAGATTAAGAAATCGCCACCATATCCAGGAATTGGTTCACTCCATTCATCACCATTTTTGATGTATAGATTTACCAACACATACAACATAGTTTCTTTGGTTTCTTCGACTGGTACTTGTTGAGTACTAATAACTTCAAACTTCCAACCAATCCCACACATACCATATGTTTCGGTTAATACTTCCCATCGCCATTGAGGGGAAATGTCATATTTTCCTTTAAGTTTCCCAAAGTCAATTACTTTCAACGCTGATTGCGGTACAGTTTTTACC
>CALEMV010000378.1 GCA_937910655.1 uncultured Solobacterium sp. | reverse complement strand
ATTTTGTCGATATCAATGAATAGGAAAAAAACGATTGATATTGATGTAGATTTTTACCACAACAAGTGAAAACAAACAACTGGCACTTTTATTGTGAAAACTTGATTGTTGGATCGATATTACTTCATAGAATCAAATTTTTGTAAGGGGAGGCAATAACATGCTGAAAAAAATGATTAGTAGAATTATTCTGTCTGTAGTGATGATGTTCACTATCCTGTTCCAAGGAGCGGGTCTAAATGTCTATGCTGCAGGTACGCCTAGAGAGGTGAGTGCTAGAGTAACATCATTTAAGATCTTGGATAAAGATAAACGAGAAGGAGTACCTATTTGGTTTACTGACTCTTTCTATCTATCAATGGATTGGGATGCAAGCGGAAATGGAACAAACTTGAAAGAAGGTGACTATTTCGATATTACATTGCCAGATAAGATGAAGTTTCCAAGTGATACAACAAAGAGGGACTTTGATATTCTTGGAGATGATGGAACTACAGTCATTGCAAAAGCGCATGTAACGCCAGGTCCTAATAATAATATTGGTGGTAAGGTACGCGTTACATTTACGAATTGGGTTGAAGGAAGAGAAAATGTTAAGGGTAATATTTTCCTTGCGTCTAAATTCCAATATTCTAGTGAACAATATGATAAAAATAACACATATGACATCGTTGTAAATGGTCAAGTTAAATCCGTAACTGTTAAAATGATAGGTCCTCATATTGTGAGTGATGATGAACTTCTAGCAAAATATGGTACAAAAGCAATTAAATGGGAAAATGGTCAGAATGTTGTTATTGAAGATCAGGCTGAATGGTATGTTCGTGTTAACTACCGTCAAGCTCATTTAGTTAATGCTGTGATTACAGACCATCTAACAGGTGGTGCAGGAAATGAAACATATGTTCCGGGTAGTTTTAAGTTATAACAAGTTAGATTTAGCAATACTGGTGATATTGATGAACCTAGAATTCTAGTTGACATATCTAATAAGCTTACGATTGCACCAGACAAGAAGACATTTACACTGAATCTTGGTGAAGTAAACGGTACACAGTATCGTCTTATTTATAAGACAACTTATACACCAGGTACAAAGTTAATTAATAACGTTAGAATTACTGCTAATAACTATGATGCTACAACCCATGGAAGCCACCAATCTGAAGATTCAGGCGGAACTGGAACAGGTAACATGGCGAATAAGATCAAGTTGATCAAAGTTGACGCGGATGATAACTCTATTGTCTTAAAGAATGCAGTATTTGAAGTTACAAAACCAGATGGAAGTAAGTTTGAACTTACAACAGGTGCAGATGGAACAATCACTTCTTCACCACTCGTGTCTGGAACATATAAAATTAAAGAAAAGACAGCTCCGGCTGGCTATCAATTAAATACTGATGAATATACATTGGTTGTAAGTCCTACAAGTAATGCAATTCAAACTGTTAAGGAT
>CALEMV010000377.1 GCA_937910655.1 uncultured Solobacterium sp. | reverse complement strand
GTGCTAGCAGTAGAAATGATTGATAAACCGGTTGAATACCTGATTGAGAAAATAAATGAAGAGGGTAAAGCAGTAAGTGGGGTACGTTTACAACTAAAGAATATTACGACTGGAGAACTTGTACCTTTACCAAATGATGGTGTAACTACTTCAGAAGCCATCCATTTAAATAACCTGCATGCAGGTGAACAATATGAATTAGAAGAAGTAGAGATTGTAAATGGTGTACATCGCGCTTCAACAATGCAGTTTACAGTTCCAAAATACAATCCAACTACTACAGAGCCAATTAAGATTCAAATGGTTGATTTAAGTGTTGATATCTCTTTAAAAAAGGTAGATGAGGATGGTCGTGCAGTAGTTGGTGCTATCCTAGAAATCTATGAAGCTGTTCTTAATGAGAATCAAGAATATGTACCAGTATTAGATGAAAATCAAAATCCAAAGATAGTACATCGTTTGGTTACTACAGAAGAAGTTTATGACATTGGAAAACACGTAAAAGGTGGTAATACTTATATTTTGCATGAAGTAGAAGCACCATTTGGATATGAACGGATGGATCAAGATATTGTATTTACTGCAACAGGTACAAAAGAAAAACCACAACTTATTCAAGCGGTTGACAGAAAAAAGAAAATCTATGTACGAATAAAGAAGGTTGATGCAGAAGACTACGAAACAGTTCTGGAGAATACTGAATTTACAGTCTTCCATTTTGATGGAACAATCGCAATGGATATTTACGGAAGAAGTACAGTTGGTGTAACGGATAAGAATGGTTATGTTGATTTTGTGGTGCCATATGCTGTTTCAGGGATGTATGTGATAGAAACAGAAGCTCCAAAGGGATATGAAATTTCAACAGAAAAATATGAAATCAAACATCTTTCTGAACAAAATTTTAGTGCAGAAAAACCTGTTGAAATGACAGTGGCAGATGAGAAGGAAAAAGATATACCAACTGGAGTAGGGATTCACTATGGTGTCTGGTTCTGTGTGATTGGAGGATTGATTGGTATTGCATGGACTATTTTCTCAACAAAGCGTATGCATAAGTAATAGGGATGTTAATCAAAATCAAAGTCTCATTATGCATATTAGTCATGTTATTTGGTGTATGTATCTATGCAAGAAAGTGGAGGATATTAGAGGATGAACAACTGAAAGTTCAAATACTATCTAATGAAATACAACCACAAAAAGAAAATGATAAATTATGTATCAATATGCATGCATGGAATGAATTGAAGAAACGGAATCCTGACTTTTGGGCATGGATTTATTGGCAGAATGGAATTGTATCCCAACCGGTTGTCATTGACACAGGTGGAAAAGAGTATCTTTACCAAGATTTTGATGGTAAACCATCTGTGTGTGGAACACCGATGATATTTGAAACGAAATCTAAGAATAAAATTATCTATGGACATCATGTTGGGTATGGAACTGAAAATGCAGTCTTTACTAGGCTCGCAGAATTATCGGACAAGAAGTTATTTTATGAATACCAAAGCTTCTACTTGTGCATGCAAGATAAAATAGAGGAATACAGAGTCTGTCTCTTATACACATCTGACGCTGCCGACGAGCGATCTAGTGTAGATCTC
>CALEMV010000376.1 GCA_937910655.1 uncultured Solobacterium sp. | reverse complement strand
ATCTTGGCAATGAGAATCATGATACTTCTGAACTAGTAAGAGGATATAATCGATATTAATTTCTATATGCTTCAATAATTCAATTTCAAATACAATATCATCATTAATATCCTCTTTAGTCTCATCTGATTTTTTATTCTTCCAATCGTCATACAAGTCCTGATATCTACCCAAATAATCCTGCAAATCACGTTCGGATAAAATCTCCTTCCCTGCAAACTCATCAAAAGATAAAAGGATATTACGCATACGTAAAATATTTCCAAATAACTTAATAAATTGTTTTTGATTATTTTCACCTATAATTTGCGTCATTGTTAATGGATATTTCTCACAAAGCTCACTAATCAAATCAACATATCCTACATGGTATCGATGGTCACTTCCTTCATATCCATAATAGTAATCATTAAATGTATGCAGTAATACAATTCCACCTGCATCCTTATCACCAAATAACGCTATCGCATCATCTACTCTTGTCTGTAAGTTTCTAAAACAAACAACATTACCAGCTGCTTTTACACTGTTTAAGATTCGGTTAGTACGACTAAATGCCTGTAGTAAACCATGCATTCTTAGATTCTTATCAACCCATAATGTATTTAATGTTGTCGCATCAAAGCCCGTTAAAAACATATTTACTACAATTAGTAAATCTAGTTCTTTATTCTTCATTCGCAATGATACGTCTTTATAATAATTTTGGAAACTATCACCATCTGTAGAATAGTTAGATTTAAACATCTCGTTGTAGTCTTTCATTGCATACTCCAAGAAATCTCTTGATGTTTGATCTAAAGCAGATGTATCGTCTATATTCTCATCACATAATAAACCATCTGGTTCATACTCATTAGGAGAATAGCTAAAGATAGTTGCTATATTAATCTTCTTAGTTGGATTCGATGCCATTTGTCTCTTAAACTCTTCATAGTAAAGCTTTGCCATTGGCACTGAATTCACACAGAAAATAGAGTTAAAACCATTGATTCGTTGTTTCTGCTTAATCTCTTTAATTGCACCTAACCTAGCAGAAGCAATTTCATCAATATTCATAATCTTATTGAAATTATAAGTACGTGTTCCTCGATAGGTTTTCTTATCAAAGTTATCTAGGATATATTCTGTAACTAATGAGATACGCTCTGGCGCCATATACGCTTTCTCACGGTCTATGTCCCATACCTGCTCATCTTTCATGCCTTCATCCTTATCCATTGTTTTAATGTAATCCACATGGAAAGGAAGAACATTCCTATCATTAATCGCATTGACTATTGTATATGTATGTAATTGATCCCCGAATGCTTGTTCTGTTGTGCATAGTTTTGGATCACGTACTGCACCTGCATTTGCCCCAAAAATTGGAGTGCCTGTAAATCCAAATAAATGATATTTCTTAAAGTTCTTTGTAATCGCTCTATGCATTTCACCAAACTGACTACGATGACACTCGTCAAAGATAATAACTAAATGTTTTTGATAAATTGGATGATCAGGATTCTTCTTAACAAAAGTAGATAATTTCTGAATCGTTGTAATGATAATCTTTGCATTATCATCTTCCAACTGTTTCTTCAAAACTGCTGTAGAACGATTACTATTCGCTGAACCCTTTTCAAATCGATCATATTCACGCATGGTTTGATAGTCTAGATCTTGACGGTCTACAACAAATAATACCTTCTCAATATATGGAAGTGTAGTTGCTAAACGAGCCGCTTTAAAAGATGTCAGTGTCTTACCCGATCCAGTAGTATGCCAAATATATCCACCACCTGCAGCACTGCCATATTTTTTATAATTAGTAGCTATCTCAATACGATTTATAATACGTTCCGTTGCTGTAATCTGATACGGACGCATGACCAGTAACATCTCTTCCGATGTAAACACACAATACTTTGTTAAGATATTCAATATTGTGTGTCTAGCAAAGAATGTTCGTGTAAAGTCAATTAAATCAGAGATAATGTTATTCTTCGCATCTGCCCAATAAGAAGTAAACTCTAAACTATTAGACGTCTTTTCTTTCTTAGATTTAGCTAAATTACCATTCGTATTATAACGTGTAGTATTTGAATAATACTTAGAGTTAGTACCATTTGAGATGACAAATATTTGTACATACTCAAATAGTCCATAGCCAGTGCTAAAGGAATCACGTTGATATCTTTCAACTTGATTAAATGCTTCACGAATTGGAATTCCACGTCTCTTTAGTTCAACATGTACAAGAGGAAAACCATTTACAAGTATAGTTACATCATAACAATTATCATGTCTAGCACCTTGTATTTTACTAACTTCATACTGATGAATTACTTGTAAGTAGTTATGATGAATATCTTTCTTGTCTAGCAAGATTATATTCTTTGATGTACCATCGTCACGTTTTAATACTTGTATATAATCTTCTTGAATCTTTCGTGTTTTTTTTTTTATACCTTCATTTGGATTAGCAATACTTTCCGCCAAGAATCGTTTCCATTCATTCTCCGTGAAAGAATAATTATTCAATTTTTCGAGTTGTTTTCGTAAGTTAATAACAAGCTCCTCTTCTGTATGCAACGAAAGATATTCATATCCTTGTTCTTCAAGCATATGAATAAATTCATTCTCAAGTGCAGCTTCACTTTGATAACTATCAGAGCGTTTCTTTACAGGCTCATATTCAGTTACCACTGTATTCTCGTTAGTTTGAGCTACGATATTAAAATACGACATAACACTATCCCC
>CALEMV010000375.1 GCA_937910655.1 uncultured Solobacterium sp. | reverse complement strand
GAATATAGGGATAAACAACGAATCTGCAAAGAATTTCTCTGAAATGGTTGCTGGTACAAATGGGCAGCCAATTTCATCTGTAGTGACAGATAGTTATGATATGGTGGTTGGTTATTGGCCTACGGGTTATAACGAGGTAGTGATGGTACTCAATGAGAACAATAGTATCCCAGTACAATCGATGTATCAACTAGGTTTTATCACCAAGGAACAATATACGTCCGCTAAAAATCAACTTGCGAATAAACAAGATGGAGAAGACTTTACACTTAGTTATGAGGACATGTTACAGAAGACATTTTATCTTGTGCCATCAAGCGAAAACTATGTAAAAAATGAGAATGGTAGTTATAGTCAAATCAAGAATCCAGAGTATGATACCGATGGCTTAATGAATAAATCGATTCCTTTAAAAGTAACCGGAATTATTCGTCCGAAGGAAGATGCGAAAAATGCGACCATCAATACTGTGGTCGCATATACAAATCTTTTAACTAATTATGTGATTGATCGAGCAAATGAATCTGCTATTGTACAAGCACAAAAGAATACTCCGGAAATTAATGTATTAAATGGCGTACACTTTAATGCTACAACGGATGAAGAGAAGATACAGGATACTAAGGAGTATTTGTTAAATCTGAGTGAGGATGAAAAGGTGAACATGTACCAGTTGATTTTGTACTATGATGGAAAGAGTCAAAATCAAGAAATTAATGAAGATACAAATAGTTTTGATATGAATGCTTTATCAAAGCTATCCATGAATCCACAAAGTGGTATTTCTGGCATGTTGGAAAATTATCTCAATGACAGTCCAAATACAACAACGTTACTTGCGATTTACAATGATTATATCGGTGGTAAATCGTTAGAGAAGAATCTCGCTTCCTTTGGGGCAGTGAGCTACGAATCACCATCCAGTATCAGTATTTATACAGATAGTTTTGAGAATAAGGATGCGATAGGAAAAGCAATTGAAAAATACAACAATACTGTTGGCGAAGATTCAAAGATTTCCTATACAGATTATGTTGCGCTAATGACATCTTCCTTAACGACAATCATCAATGGTATTTCTTATGTACTGATTGCGTTTGTGGCAGTATCTTTGATTGTTTCTTCTATTATGATAGGAATCATTACCTATATTTCTGTAATGGAAAGAACGAAAGAAATTGGTATTCTTCGTGCACTAGGTGCATCGAAAAAGAATATCTCGCAGTTATTTAATGCGGAGACATTCATCATTGGTATTTTCTCCGGTATCATAGGGATTGGTATCACGTTATTACTGCTAATTCCAATTAATAATATCATCCAAACGGTATCTAAAATTGAAGATTTAAGTGCGGTATTACCACTAGAATCTGCAGGAGTATTAATTTTGATTAGTATTATAATCACTGTGATTGGAGGATTAATTCCTTCTCGTAGTGCAGCGAAAAAAGATCCAGTAGAAGCGTTACGTACCGAATAAACCAAGTCACCATATGAAAGTATGGTGATTTTTAGGTATTTCCTATGAAGGAATGAGTGGTTAATAGTATAATCTTTACGAAGAAATGGAGATCATCACATATGAAAAAAGGTTATATCAATTGTAATATTTGGCAAAATCCAGCAACTGCTTTTGCGACGAGTGATGAATATATTATTAAAGTTGGCACAAATCAAGAGATCGAAGAATTACTCTGTGGGGAAGGTGCTGAAATCGTTGACTTAAAGGGTATGTTCGTTGTCCCGGGTTTTGTGGATAGTCATATGCATCTGGCAGAACTTGGCATGTACTTATCCAATGTTGTATTGGATGATTGTCATTCCAATGAAGAAGTTATCGAAAAGGTGAAAGAAAAGCTTTCGACTACAAAAGTGGGTGAGTGGATTATTGGCCGTGGCTATAATGAAGAATCCTTCCCAGACCGCCAAAAGCCAACAAGACAAATGCTTGATGAAATTAGTACAGAAGTTCCAATTGCTTTAACACGTGCGTGTGGCCATGTTTTATCTGCTAATACGGCTGCCCTGAAAGCTGCTGGTATTACAGAACACACAAAGATTGAAGGCGGAAATATTGACTATAAAAATGGTTTTGTGGAAGAGAACGCTTTAAATAATATTCATAATGCATACCCACAACCAGATGTAGAAAAGATTAAAGAATACGTTCGCATTGGTGCAAGTTATGCGAATCGATTTGGTGTTACAACAGTTGGTAGTGATGACTTTTTGGCAGTCGCACATGACTATAAACCTGTATTGAGTGCTTTTGAATCGCTGGCGTACAAACAAGATATGACGGTACGTGTCAATGAACAGTGTGAGTTTAATAATCCAAAAGAATTCTCGAAGTTCTTAGATGATGGTTATACCTTTGATGTAGGTGATGATTATTTCCGTATTGGTCCATTGAAGTTAATTACAGATGGTTCATTGGGTGCTAGAACTGCATATATGAAGAATGCATATGCGGATGATCCGACAACGAAGGGAATCGCATCCTTGGAAGAAGATGTTATTGAAACTTACGTACGTTTAGCAAATCAATTCAATATGCCTACCATCGCCCATGCGATTGGAGATGCGGCACTAGATAATGTACTGCATGTATATAAAGATACTGTGTTAGAAGGTAATCCTTTACACCATGGTATCGTACATTGCCAAATTATGAGACCTGATCAAATCAAACAGGTACTTGATCAGAAGTTGGCATGTTATTTTCAATCCATCTTTATTGATTATGACGCACAGATTCTTGAATCTAGAGTCGGTAAGGAACTTGCAAGTACTTCTTATCCGTATAAGACATTATTAGAAGGAACTCTAGCATCGAACGGTTCGGATGCACCAGTTGAAATGCCGAATGTTTTAAAGGGGATTGAATGTGCAGTCACGAGGAAATCGATCTCTTATGATGCATGCATGAATGAAGCGGAATGTCTATCAGTTGATGAAGCGATTGCTTCCTTTACAACAAATGGTGCCAAGATGTTATTCATGGATCATTGCATCGGTGCAATCCAAGAAGGCTATTACGCAGACTTCGTTGTACTAGAAAAGGATATTCGTACAATACCTGTTTCTGACATCCATCATACAAAAGTTATGTTAACAGTGATGGATGGTAACACGGTGTACTCTAATGATTAGAAGTATTGAAGAAAAAGATATACCAGTTATTCTAGATTGGTATAACTGGTATATTAGGAATAGTACTGCAACATTTGAAACAGAAGAATTAACATTAGATGAATTTAAACAACGAGTTGCTTTCATCACAGAAAAATATCCATGGATTATTTTAGAAGAGGGTGGTAAACCGGTTGGATATGCATATTATTCTGACTTTAATAGTCGTCAAGCATACGCATGTACAGTTGATTTAGCAATCTATTTAGATCCTAATTCGTGCCATCATGGCTACGGAAAAACCCTGATGAAAGAGATGATAGATATTGCTAGAAAATCTAGATATAAGAATATCGTATCGCTTGTAACAACAGGGAATATCGCAAGCGAAAAGCTACATGAAAGATTTGGCTTTGCCAAAAAGGCAACGTTTGAAGATATTGGATATAAACACAATCAATGGTTAGCAGTCAGCTATTATTATTTACAGTTAGAAAGCGAATAAAGAAGAAAGATATATGAGAAAAATCATTCTTGCGGGTGTTTGTTTACAAGCAAATAGTAATAGCTTTATAAGTGCGATGCAGGAATGTGAAGCACTCTGTAAAGCGTGTAATCTAGAAGTACTTGGAACAATCACACAACAATCAAAAAGTATGGATCCCCATACGGCATTCCGTACCGGAAAATTAGAGACTTTAAAAGCGATGTGTGAGGAGTTGGGTGCTGATGGTATCATCTTCTACAATCCCTTAAAGATACAGGTCAGTGAGCGTATCTCTGCGTATTGTGGAGTCAATGTGATTGATCGTACTGCGCTAATTCTAGATATCTTCTCAAAACGTGCACGCAGTCGTCAGGCAAAATTGCAGACAGAAGTAGCACGTTTACAGTATGATTTACCACGTGTACTACATGCGGATAATGATAACGAACGTTCACGTGGTGGCGCAGTCACAAACCGTGGTGCTGGTGAGATGCGATCATCCATCATCGCCGCAAGATACCAAAAGAAAATTAGTGACTTAAAAGAAGAACTACGAAAGATAGAAGTACGTCGTTATCAGGATGAGCGAAGACGCCAAAAGACATTATTGAAACGTGTTGCCTTAGTTGGTTATACCAATGCCGGCAAGAGTTCTTTATTGAATGCAATTCTTTCCATGCAAGAGTCTGGTGGCCAAGAAGTGCTAGAACAAGATATGTTGTTTGCCACCCTAGATACCAGTGTTCGTATGGTCCAAAGTAAGCATAAGAAATTCTTGTTGTATGATACGGTTGGTTTTGTATCAGACTTACCACATGGACTCATTGAGGCATTCAAGAGTACCCTGGATGCCGCAAGAGAAGCAGATTTGTTAATCCATGTGATTGATGTAGCTGATTCTAGTTGGCAAGAAAAGAGTGCTATTACACAAGAAACATTAAAAGAGATTCATGCGGATGATATACCACAGATTCATGTGTTCAATAAGGTAGATAAACTCGCACATCCTGAAAGAGTTGATGGTCTAGCCATCTCTTGTTATACCAAAGAAGGTTTAGATACGTTACTGGAAGAAATCATTGAAATGATTTATCCAGCAGAAGAAAGCATTGTATGTAAACTAGGCTATGATAAAATAAGCATGTTCGATACATATAAAGCAATCTTAGATATGGATATCTTAAAGTATCACGATGATGGTTTGGTTGTTCGAATCACAGGTGAGAAAAAGATGTTACATGTTTTTGATAAGTATCAGATTAAAGGAGAATAAAAAATGGGAAACACAGTTTGGGAAAAACTCAATAAAACAGAGTTAAAGAAACTACATGTATTTAACGAAGACTATCGTGTGTTCTTAAGCAATTCCAAGACAGAGCGTACATTTGTGACTAACTCTGTTGCGTTTGCGGAAGCACATGGTTTTAAGCCAATCGAAAAAGCAAAGAAGCTAAAGGCCGGTGATCGTTATTACGCTGTAAACAAGGGTAAGAACGTTATCTTATTTGTAATAGGTAAAAAGCCATTAACAGAAGGTATGAATATCTTAGGTGCACATATCGATTCACCTCGTATGGACCTCAAGCAAAAGCCACTTTATGAAAAGGATGGCTTAGTATTAATGGATACACACTACTATGGTGGTATCAAGAAGTACCAATGGGTAGCACGTGCGATGGCACTAGTTGGTGTGGTATGTAAGAAAGATGGCACAACAGTTGAAATCAATATTGGTGATAAGCCAGGTGATCCAGTTGTAGGTATCTCAGACTTATTAATTCACTTAGCTGCTCAACAATTACAAAAACCAGCAGCGACTGTCGTGGAAGGTGAAAAGTTAGACCTATTAGTAGGTTCTATTCCTAAGAAGGGTGTTGAAAAGGATCCTGTTAAAGCATATCTTTTAGACCTATTGAAGGAACAATACGATATTGATGAGGATGACTTCCTCTCAGCAGAAATTGAAGTTGTACCTGCTGGTGAAGCACGTGATTATGGTTTAGATCGTTCTATGATTTTAGGTTATGGCCATGATGATAAGGTATGTGCTTATACATCTCTACGCGCTATTGCGGAAATTGACAAGCCAGAACGTACATCTGTATGTATCTTGGTAGATAAGGAAGAAATCGGTTCAGTAGGTGCTACTGGTGCCCAGAGTGACTTCTTTGAACATGTTGTTACAAAATTATTAGACAAGCAAGTTGGTGCAACACTTGTAAACTTACATGAGGCTCTTGAAAATAGTGCCATGTTATCAAGTGATGTATCTGTTGCGTATGATCCAAACTATCCTGAAGTATATGAGCCAAAGAATTCAGCTTACTTCGGAAAGGGTATCTGCTTTAACAAATATACAGGTTCCCGTGGTAAGTCTGGTTCTAACGACGCAAGTGCTGAATTTATGGCACAGATTCGTAAGTGCATGGATGATAACAACGTTATGTTCCAAACTTGCGAACTAGGTAAGATTGACGTTGGTGGAGGTGGAACAATTGCTTATATCCTTGCCAATAAGAATATGAATGTTATCGATGCAGGTATCTGTGTTCAGAACATGCACGCTCCATTTGAAACAGTATCCAAGGCAGACGTATACGAAGCATATCGCGCATATGTTGCTTTCCTCAAGGATATGAAATAATATTGGTACAAGGGGGTTAATTATGGAACTCAAAGGAACAGTATCATTAGATCAGTATCAAAACGTTGTTGTATTATATCGTGATGAAAATGGTGCATTATTCATTGGCAATACTTATGACTATCATGGACGTACTCCAGATAGCCGCTACCTCAGCATCATGTATCATGAAAGCCTAGATGAAACACTAGGCATTATGGCTGCTTGGAACTATTTGGATGACAATAGTCCAACAATTACATTAGTTCCTGTACCAGAGATGTCACTCGGTGTAGATGACTTCTTAACTGCACACAATACAGGTTTAAAGTGGGATGAGATTGAATACCATGAAGTATCAAGCTATCCAAAGATTGAGACATATGTACGCTTATCACCTGTACGTCGTGGTACTGCAGTTGGCTTTGTACTGAAGTAATCCATATTTATACTAGAAGGGCAAAATGTCCTTCTTTTTTTGGAGTAAATTTACGGTATACAATTACTATAATGAGCAGAAAATGATAGTATAAATGCGTTAGGAGAACAGACATGAAAATTACTTTTTATCTTGTTCGTCATGGAGAAACATTATTTAATCATTTAGGTCGTATGCAAGGAAGCTGTGATTCCCCATTAACAGAGCGTGGAATTGCACAGGCACATGAAACGTCAAACCGACTCAAGGATGTTTGGTTTGATCATATTTATTCTTCCCCAAGTGAGCGTGCTTGGAATACCGCGGATATCATAGCGAAAGGTAGAGAGGTTCAACCAGTTCTACTTTCAGGATTACATGAAATGAGCTTTGGTAGGTTGGATGGAGCTAGACATACAGCGCATGCTGAAGAAATTCGTCAATGTCGAGAAAGCTTAGATTATAGCTGTGCAGGTGGTGAATCCCCAGCAATGATGGAAACACGTATTCGCAAGACGTTACAAACAATTATTGATGAGGCTGAAGATGGTGATCGTATTCTACTTGTAGGTCATGGCATGTATCAAATCTGTACCATGAAGTACCTATTAGGTGTTGATATTGATGCACTGCATCAAGAGTGTATTACGGCAGGTCGCAGTATGATTCCAAATGGTGGAATCATGGTATTTACATATGAAGATGGTGAATACCAGATTCAACAAATTCCGGTAGAGCCAAAGAACTTCGAATATAAGATGGAAGATAAGACGGTGCATCTCTACTATGTTAGACATGGGGAGACTTTGTTTAATCACTATAATCGTATGCAAGGAAGAAGTGATAGCCCACTGACTGCACAAGGAATTGAGCAGGTGAAGTTATCAGGGAAAGCATTACATAACATCGATTTTGCGTTTGCGTACTGTTCAAGTGCAGAAAGAGCACGTGATACTGCAGCGTATATCTTAGAATCACATGATATTAGTGCAATACCAAATCGTGATCTAAGAGAGATTGACTTTGGTACCTATGAAGCTAGAGTGCGTGACTCTATCATGGATGAATTATATGAACGCTTTAATCCACGCGTTGACTTTAGCGATGTCGGTGGGGAAAGCGAAGAACAAGTGATTGAACGTATCAAACGAATATTAACGCTTGCGGTTGCACGTGCAAAAGACAAAGAAAATGTACTACTAGTAGCACATGGTTCACTATATATGACGATGATAAAGTATTTATTTAATATTTATCGTGCAGATTTAACCGAACAAATGAAGGCGAAAGGGAAACATATCATGCCGAATGGTGGGATTG
>CALEMV010000374.1 GCA_937910655.1 uncultured Solobacterium sp. | reverse complement strand
CTATCGCTAATGCATCATTTTTGCCTATATTTTAGCTACATAAATACTGCTTCATGCACAACAAATGGTATGGGAATTCATTGCTTTCGTCAAGTCATATCACCATTCAATAGGAATAATGCTATAATTCTATCGTTATAAAGGAGGTATCATCATGTTACCGAAGTTAGAAAATAGTAATAATATCACTGCTATTGAAGAAGAAATTCAAATACTCAAGAATCTTCTGAATACCGCAACACAAAATATGATTCCTTCTGATAAATTCCATCTGATTGATGAACTATCAAATTTATCCGCAAATCATGAATATGATAAGTTAACAGATTTGATTACCTCATTATCCAATGAGGATTTAGATATCATCTCTAGATATTTCTCTGTTCTACCTTTATTAATCAATATTACAGAAGACGTAGACCTAGCATATCAAGTCAACCTACAAAATAATATTGATCAAGATTATTTAGGTAAAATCTCCACTCAGATGAATATTATCGCAAAGAGTGAACATGCCAAGGAAATCTTAGAAAACTTAAATGTAGTACCAGTGCTAACCGCACACCCTACACAAGTACAACGTAAATCCATGTTGGATCTAACAAATGAAATCCATCATTTATTACGGAAAGACCGTGATTGCAAGGAAGGCTCAATCAATAAACGAAAATGGAATGATAACCTTCACCGTTTAATTGAACTGATAATGGAAACGGATATGATCCGTGAAAAGAAGTTAAAGGTAAAAAACGAAATCCGTAATGTGACTGACTATTACAATACTTCTTTAATTCCAGCTATTACAGCCTTAACTGTACAATACCGCAAGGAAGCCGCAAAACACGGCATCGATGTCAGTGCCGCTACCCCTATTACAATGGGTATGTGGATTGGTGGTGACCGTGATGGAAATCCATTTGTTACCGCAGAAACATTAGAAATCTCTGCTACTACACAAGCAGAAGTAATCTTAAATTATTACATCCATAAGATTGAAGAAATGTATTTCTACTACGCAGTTTCATCTAGTATCTCTCACGTTTCTCTAGATGTCGAAAAGATGGCTGCCCTTTCAAGCGATACTTCTGTCTATCGTGAGAAAGAACCATATCGTAAAGCATTTCACTATATATTAGAAAGACTACAAAACACTTATAACAACTTTACACAAAATACAACTCATGAAGTATGTTATGAAACAGTAGAACAGTTCCAGAATGATTTACTTACAATTAAAAAATCCCTTATTGACAACGATGATGCGATTCTAACAACTGGTAGCTTTAATGAAGTATTACAGGCTACAGAAATCTTCGGTTTCTATCTTGCAAGTATTGATATGCGTCAAGACTCTAGTGTCTTAGAAGCATGCGTTGCAGAGTTGTTGAAGTCCGCAAATATCGAACAAGACTATAGTAGTCTTGACGAAGAAAAGAAGTGTTCCCTACTACTGGATCTATTAAATAATGACCCACGTATCTTATCCGCAACACACGCACCAAAATCAGAACAATTATCTAAGGAACTTGCAATCTTCAAAACTGCAAGAGAACTGAAGGATCGTATAGGCGAGAATGTCATTCGTCAGCATATCATTTCTCACTCCGAAAGTATCTCTGATATGTTCGAATTAGCAATCCTTCTCAAGGAAGTTGGCTTATTAGATAGTGAGCATAGTCGTATGCAGATTGTTCCACTCTTCGAAACAATTGAAGACTTACAAAACGCAAACGAAATCATGCGTACATACTTACATATTCCTCTTGTTAGAAAGTGGCTAAATGACCAAAAATTCTACCAAGAGATTATGCTTGGATACTCTGATTCCAATAAAGATGGAGGATACCTATCCTCTGGTTGGTACTTATACAAGGCACAACGAGAATTATCTGCCATTGGTGATGAATGTGGTGTAAAGATTACCTTCTTCCATGGCCGTGGTGGAACAGTTGGCCGTGGTGGTGGACCATCCTATGATGCGATTACTTCTCAACCATTTGGTTCAATCAAAGACCGTATCCGTCTAACTGAACAAGGAGAAGTTATCGGTAATAAGTATGGCAATCGAGATTCAGCTTACTACAATCTAGAAATGTTAATTTCTTCTACTTTAAACCGCATGGTTAACCCAATGGTGTTAAGTAAAGAAACATTGCGTGAATACTACACGATCATGGATCCAATTGTAGAAAACTCAAATGCAATCTATCGTGATTTAGTATTTAATGACCCACACTTCTATCAGTACTTCTTTGCGGCAAGTCCAATCAAAGAAATATCTAGTTTAAATATTGGTTCTCG
>CALEMV010000373.1 GCA_937910655.1 uncultured Solobacterium sp. | reverse complement strand
GTTTTATGTGTTTTTGGATGTATTTTATATCCAAGCTACACGTTACAGTTTGTGATGTATGCATCAATTTATCTAACATTTGATTTCTTTATTGAAATGAGTTTGGTTATCTTATGCTATGGCAATGAAACAATTCCAAATCATTTGATACGTTTTGTATCCTATATTTTGTATGTGTTGTTAGGTGCTTTGGCTATTGGTTTCTTGTTAGTCGTGTTAGATCAAGGATTTCATATTTCAATTCTTGTTAAGTATCTACAGTCTCCATTTATTAAGTTGTTCCCACTGTTTGGTTGGAGTATTGGCTTACTACAATGGATTTTCTATGGCTATCACTGGAGTAATGTTGTAGGTACTGTGTTATTTATTATTTCTGCACTGATACTTCCGCTACTTGCATATAAATCCAAATGTGAAGGAGCTTACTTTGAAGAGGCGGAACAATTCTCTGATGAGTACGAACAAGCAATAGAGAAAGCTAAATCGGGTGATGTCGCAATTGTAGGAGCTAAGCCTAAGAAGTACATGAAAGCTTCTATAAAATATAAAGGATATTATGCAAAGGCAATCTTCTATCGCCAATTATTAGAATATAAAAAGAATCGATTCTTCATTTTCTCTGTGCGTTCATTCTTATTCTTATTGGGTGGTATAATACTTTATTTCTTATCTCATGACATTCGTTTTATGAGAGATATCATGCATGTTCGTTTATTTGTGATTCCAATAATCGTTACGTATTTTATTACGTTTTTTGGAATAGTGCGTTCAAAATGGATGAAGGAATTACAGAATTACTATACGTTCTTACTTCCTGATTCAAAGATTCATAAAACATGGAATGCAACAAAAATTGAACATATTAAAGCTTTTGTGGATACGATGCTAATTGCGATTATTGGTGGTGCAGCTTTAGATTTGTCACCTCTACAAATACTTTTAACAGGGTTAGTAGGTGTCAGTGTTAATGCAAGTCGTATTTATATTAATATGATGGTGCAGACGATTATTTCACCTGCAATTGGTGATTTTAAGGTATTCGTACAGTTTATTGATATGTTTCTGATGTTAATTAGTACAGCTGCTTCTGTATTTGTTGCAGTAGTATCTATGATATTCTTTAACAATCCAGAAGCTGCATTCTTAGGCTTGATAATCACAAGTTGTATAATGGCAATTATTGCATTCTTCTTATCATCATTTGCGTTTGAAAAGATGGAAGTGGTTGAATAAGGAGTTTATAAAGATTTTATAAAATATAAATTATGTCCTATTTCATTTCAAAATATTGCGTGATATAATCACTAAACAGGAGGATGATTATGATAGTTGTATACACATCTCCAGGATGTGCAAGTTGCCGTAAAGTTAAACAATGGTTAAAAGATCGTAATCTTCCATTTATAGAGAAGAACATCTTTAAAACATTGTTAAATGATAACGAAATAAAGCACCTATTGATGAGAAGTGAAAATGGTAGTGATGATATTATCTCTAAACGGTCTAAAATTATTCAAGAAACTAATGTTGATATTGATTCGATGAAGATAGATGAATTAATCACTTTTATCAAGCGTAATCCTAGTGTATTAAAACGCCCAATCATTTTGAGTGAGAATAACTTCCAAGTCGGCTATGACGAAGAAGAAATCGGTGTATTTGTACCGGTAGAATTACGTCGTTTGGCGGATCATAGTTGTAATGAAACCTGCCCGAATTTCAAAGCTTGTCAAACAATGCAAACAGCATTTCAGAAAGAAGCCCATTAGGGCTTCTTTTGTTGTATAATAAGCAGTATGAAAAAAGTACTCGTAGGTTTATCAGGTGGTGTAGATAGCGCCGTCGCAGCATATTTATTACAACAGCAAGGTTATGATGTGACCTGTGCTTTTATGCGTAACTGGGATTCCGTCGCAAATGAAGATTTTAGTGGAAATCCAACGTTATATGATCCAGTATGCCCACAGGAAGCGGACTATAAGGATGCGGCTGATGTAGCTAGTAAGTTGGGTTTAGAACTTTTACGTATCGATTTTATTAAGGAATATTGGGATGATGTCTTTCAAACATTTATTGACGAATATAAGTTAGGCAGGACACCAAATCCAGATATTTTGTGTAATCGTTATATTAAGTTTGATAGTTTTATGAAGTTTGCAAAAGAAAAGGGATTTGATACTGTTGCAACGGGTCACTATGTAAGACTTGGTGAAGAAGGTGACCATCATGTTTTATGTAAAGCAGTGGATCATAATAAAGA
>CALEMV010000372.1 GCA_937910655.1 uncultured Solobacterium sp. | reverse complement strand
AAAATTAACGAGAAAAATACTCTTCTCGAAGAATTCCCATGGTCAAAACATCATAAAATTGACCACGGTGGTAGGAAGCAGCTCTTCTTCTGCCCTCCAATACAAATCCAACTTTCTCATACATCTTGATTGCATTTTCATTGTATGAGAATACATTTAACTCAACTTTGTGTGCATTCAATTCCTCAAAGCAGATACGTATTGCCTTTCGCATAGCTTCACTACCATAGCCCTTACCTTGATATTCAGGTCCTACTAAGATGCCAACCGTTGCGATCATCTCTGGCATTGATAAATTAAATGCTGTAATATGCCCCACTACTTCACCTTGCTTATTTTCTATTGTTAATCCAAAGCCAGTTCTTCCCTGGTTTGCTGACCAACTATGAAATAGAGAAGAGTTCTCTTCCGCAAATGTAGGAACGATTCTAGAGCGATTCCCTAGTAACATTGTCTCTTCGTTCCACCACTTTGCTAAAATTGCTTCATCTTCAGCCGTCGTACCTCTGAGTGTAATTTTTTCACCACATAATAGTTCTTTACGATATTGTAATAAATCTTTCATATAACTCCTTTAATCTAAATACATCGGATTGATATCAATCCGTAACCCTGTTACATCTATCTTTGTCGTAGATAAAAACCTTGCAACAGAGTGTCTCATCGAATCTAAATCCTTCCCCTTTAACAAGATTCGATAGCGATATAAATCTTGTATCTTTAACAACGAAATAATACCAATCGTTTTAAAGTTACCCACGATTTCATCCTTGATTGCCATTGCTTGATTCAGCACCACATCATCCTTGCGGCCTTGGATCGTTAAGGCAATCAAGAAAGTATATGGTGGATATTGTCCAGCATGGCGAAACTTCATCTCGTTGCGGAAGAATGCTTCATAGTCTTGTTTGGCAGCACACTGCACCGCATAGTGGCTTGGATCAAATACTTGATATACAACTTCACCCGCTGTATCAGCTCTGCCACTTCTTCCACCTGCCTGCATCAATAAATCAAAGGTCATCTCACAACTACGAAAATCCGTACGTTGTAAACCCTCATCCCCATTGATGACACCAACCAGTGTAACGTGTGGATAATCTAATCCCTTGGCTATCATCTGTGTACCCAATAAGATATCTGCTTCATGATTACCGAAAGCTTGTAATATCTTTTGATGCGCATTCTTTCTACCTGTTGTATCCGCATCCATACGTAATACCTTCGCAT
>CALEMV010000371.1 GCA_937910655.1 uncultured Solobacterium sp. | reverse complement strand
CACTTGGTATTGCGAATATGTGGATGGCAATTTTTGCGGATACAGGAGTAGCAATGTTATGCGTTATTAACGCAGTTCGACTTCTTCATGTTAAGGAATAACTAGTATTCCTATATTTGCAAGTATGGTAAAATAATCATATTGTAAAGGAGCTTATGTTATGCGTATATTAGATGTTGTATCGGTAATTATCCTGATACTCGTAGCTGCATTAGGCGTTCTATATTTTCAGATGAAAAGGAGCAAAAAATGAAGAAATTTATAACGGCTTTACTCGTGAATGTAATTTCGCTTTGGGTAATTGATTACCTCATGAGATCTATATACATCGCAACACCGAATGCGTTATTTGCGATTGCTTTTGTACTAATGATTTTAAATGCGACTTTGAAGCCGCTAATGAAGTTAATCTTCTTACCAGTTACATTCTTGAGCTTTGGATTATTTTCATTGGTTATCAATGCGGTTGTACTCGCAACAGCGTTTAGTTTTGCGCCGGGTTCGTATATTTCGGGATTTCCATCAGCGTTTATCGCAAGTATTCTCTTATCGATTGCCAATTCTGCAATAAATTCTTATATTGAATAACATCGTACGAAGAAGTACGATGTTTTTTTCTGGGTTGTATTATCTTACATAAAATATAATAATGATAATGAAAGAATTAGATAATAAGAGGTAGACATGTCACAACTAGAAAGGATCATAAAAAAATCCACGTTGAAATATGCAGTAGTTGCATTTGGTTTTTGTGTTTTATCAGAAATCATTAGTCTAGTATCCCCAAGATTAATGCAATATATCATTGATACAGTCATTCCACAAAGAAACATGCATACAATTATCATTAGTATTCTAATATTTGTGTCAATACCACTATTGCATATATGTGTAAAATCAATTTTTAATTACTTTACGATTGTATTTGCAAGAAACAAAGGAAATGAGTATACAATTCAACTGATGGAAAAGATTATTCATCAACCACTCCGTTTTTTTGATACGCACAATTCTATTGAGCTACTGACGGAATCAGGTCGAGAACTCTCTAACTTATTATTGTTCTATATCAAAGATATTCCTAGTTACTATAGTGCAATTCTATCTTCAATCATCATCTTCATAATTTTGTGTTCTTATCACCCTGTGATAGGAATATTCCAAATATTATTCTTACCGCTTAGTATTATTCCGGTTAGATATATTCATAGCAAGTTGGAGAGTTTAGTAAATAACGTTCTTGAAAAGAATGCAAAGAACAATCAGTTAAAAGCAGACATGTTTAAGAATATCGACTATATCAAGAGTAACAACCTTGAGACATTTTATATCAATCAGATTAAAAAGAATAATGATGGAATTGTTTCTGTTTGGGGAAGTGTAGCGTCGATGGAATCTTTAGCAGGTGTATGGATCAATGGTTTTATGACCTCTCTATTTACTGGACTATCATTTGGCATCGTTGCTTTACTTATGATGTACACAACAAAACTTACAGTCGGAACGATTATTTCTGTTGTAAGCTATTGTGAGTTGTTGTATTCCTATTTACATACAATATTCTCAACAGAAGTTGAAAAAGGAAAGTTTGAAGGTGAATTTACAAAGACAAAGGAATTATTTGAATTAGATTCTGATATCTCTACAAATCAGCATCCATTTTCACTTGAACAAGCAATTCATTTTCATAAAGTGAATTTTCAATATACAAATACACCTGTCCTGAAAAATTTGACACTAGAATTACAGGCGCATAAATGGACTGTTATATTAGGTGAAAGTGGTGTTGGAAAGAGTACAATCCTAAAACTGATAGAAAAGTTCTATGAAGAGTATGAAGGAAAAATCATGGTTGATGATATATCACTGAAGGATATTGATAATCATGATTTAAGAAATAAGGTAGCTTATTTATCACAATCACCTTCTTTATTCCCAGGTAGTATTCGCAGTAATTTAACGGTTAGCAGCGATACAATTACAGATGAAATGATTTGGGAAGTATTAAAAACGGTGAATATGAAAGACTATGTTTCCTCTCTGGATGATGCTTTGGATACTGATATTTATGAAGCAGGTAAAATTATGTCTACTGGACAGAAACAGCGTTTGTGTATCGCAAGAGCGTTATTGAGAAATGTAGAGATATATTTATTGGATGAAATTACGTCAAATGTAGATCATGAAAATACGCAGTTGATTTTATCGTATTTCAAAGAACTATCAAAAGATGGAAAGACAATTATTAGCGTTACACATGATAGAGAATATATTCCTTTTGCGGATGTGACATATGAATTATGGAATGGGAAAGACGAAACCATAGTTTCTAAAATTTAGTAATAACTGTATAAGTGGATAAATTTTGATTATTTATAGGAGCATATAAGAGAAAATATATGCTCTTTTGTGATTATGCGGCAACATTATTACAATATCTGATATAATTTTTATCGATATGAGAACAGTAATTCAAAGAGTAAAACATGCCAGTGTTACCATCGATGGAGTCGTAAATGGGAAAATTGAACAGGGTTTCCTATTGCTAGTTGGAATCAAAGATGATGATACAGAAGCAGTTGTAGAAAAAATGGCAGATAAGATTGCCAAAATGCGTATTTTCGATGATGAAAACGGAAAGATGAATCTAGCATTACAACAAGTAGGAGGTGCGATTCTATCAATTTCACAGTTTACGTTATTCGCAAACTGCAAGAAGGGTAATCGTCCAAGTTTTGATGGGGCTGGAAAGCCTGAGCATGCTAAAGAGATGTATCTGTACTTCAATAAAGTATTAAGACGTTATGGTCTACAAGTGGAAGAGGGTATCTTTGCGGCAGATATGAAAGTTGAACTGCTCAACGATGGACCAATCACAATATGGCTGGATTCGGAGGATTTAAAATGACAAAAATTATCTACGGTAGTGAATTATCTGCCGAACTAAAAGAAAATATGCGTTCAAAGGTGGAGTCTTGGGTATCTGCAGGTATGAGAACGCCATGTCTTGCGGTTATCCTTGTAGGAGATAATCCGGCGTCTGAGTCTTATGTACGTGGAAAAGAGAAGGCGTGTGCAGCAGTTGGAATTAAAACTAATACCATTCGTTTATCTTCTTCTATCTCTCAAGAGGAACTAGAGAAGACAATCTGTGATTGTACGAGTGATGATACAGTTGATGGTATCTTGATTCAACTACCATTACCTGAAGGGTTTGATGAGGATAGGGCGATAGCTTGTATTGACCCACAAAAGGATGTGGATGGACTACACCCATTGAACTTTGGAAGATTCTTTATGAATCAACCATCCTTTGTGCCATGTACACCACTCGGTATCATGGAACTCTTAAAACGTATGAAATGTAATCCTAAGGGTAAACATGCGGTGGTGATTGGTCGTTCTAAATTAGTAGGAACACCAGTTGCTCGTCTATTACAAAATGCCAATGCGACAGTCACAATCTGTCACTCCCATACAGCGAACTTAAAAGAACTTACCAACTTAGCAGATATCTTGATTGTTGCAGTGGGTAAGCCAAAGATGATTGATGCTCAATATGTTAAAGAAGGTGCGTATGTCATCGATGTTGGCGTAAATAGTGTTGATGGTCATTTATGCGGTGATGTAGATTTTGAATCTGTAGCTCCTAAGGCAGGTGCGATTACACCTGTACCAAAGGGTGTTGGTCCGATGACTATTTGCATGTTATTGCAAAATACAATTACTGCGTATGAAAAGAGGCAGGGAC
>CALEMV010000370.1 GCA_937910655.1 uncultured Solobacterium sp. | reverse complement strand
TCATTGCATCGATTGGCTGTCCAGCCTCAAATGAAATCAGTTCTGTTGAGCCGCCACCTACATCAAAGGCTATTCCATCTGTAAGATTTGGATATGAATATTTCGTACCTAAGAAATCGTAGAGTGCTTCTTCATTTCCGCTAAGTGGGTAGATGTCCCATCCTGTTGCTTGAAGAGATGCTACAAGTTCTTCTTTGTTTTGGATGCGGCATGGTTCTGTAATATCCGCAAAGCGGTATTGCACATGCATTTCATCTAGCTTATCTGCGTAAGATTGTAATACTTCGGTTGCTTTTAGGATACCTTCTTTTGACATAATTCTATCTTTATTCACATAGTCAATCAGATGTGCTGGAGTAGAAATGTGTAGGATAGGTGTAGGGTAATGATTGACCATCTCATATACTAATAAGACGATGGTATTGGAGCCAATATCAGCAATTGCGTACTGTGTCATAGAATAACCTCGCTGTTCTCATTTAAACATATATAAAAAGGAATGAAAACTCTTTCTAGCAATGCTATAATACTATAGAAATACATATGGAGGAAAAACATCATGTATAAACGAGTTCTGTTGAAACTAAGCGGAGAAGCTTTAGCAGGGAATGAAAAGAACTTTGATCCAAGCATCTTACAAAATCTTGCTTTGGAAATCAAAGAAGCACAGAAATTAGGAATTCAAATTGCTATCGTTGTTGGTGGAGGTAACTTCATTCGCGGTAAAGTAGTTGAAGGATTAGGAATTGATCGCGTACAAGGCGACAATATGGGCATGTTAGCAACTGTTATCAATGCTCTGGCAATACAATCATCTCTTGAAGGCATTGGTGTTGATACAAGAGTGATGACAAGCATCGAAATGTCTAAGGTTGCTGAACCATTTATTCAGCGTAGAGCGATTCGCCACTTGGAAAAGGGAAGAGTTGTTATTTTCGGTGGAGGAACTGGTAGCCCATACTTCTCAACCGATACGACCGCAGCTTTAAGAGCGAGTGAAATTAAAGCAGAAGTTATCTTAATGGCAAAGAATAGTGTAGATGGCGTATATAGTGCAGATCCTAAGAAAGATCCAAATGCGAAGAAGTATACACATCTAACATATATGGACCTATTAAATAAAGGATTACAGGTCATGGATTCCACTGCCACAAGTATGTGTATGGATAATGACATGGAACTCATGGTATTTAACATGAATGAAAAGGATAATATCGTCAAAGCAATGAAGGGCGAAAAGATTGGAACAATCATTAATAAGGAGGAGAAGTAATAATGGCATACGCAATCGTTGATTCCAGCGCAGTAAAGATGGACAAAGTTATCGAACATCTACAATCAGAATTAAATACAGTACGTACAGGGGCAGCTAACGTTAAGATGTTAGACCGTGTTGAAGTGGACTACTATGGTTCCCCAACACCACTCAACCAGATTGCGGCGTTATCCGTTTCTGAAGGTCGTACACTTGTTATCAAACCTTATGACCCAAGTAGCTTAAAGGCTATTGAACATGCATGTAATGAAGCAGACTTAGGTATTGCTCCATCTAACGATGGAACAGTTATACGTTTAACAGTTCCACAGTTAACAGGTGATACTCGTAAGGAAATGACAAAGAAGGTTGATAAGATGGGGGAAGAATGTAAGATTCAAATCCGTAATATCCGCCGTGACGCAATGTCTGTTGTAAAGAAGGATAAGACAATGGACGAAGATACTCAGAAGGATTGCGAAAACGAGATTCAGAAGCTTACGGATAAGTATGTTAAGAAGATCGATGATTTAGCAGCTGCTAAGAGTGCTGAAGTGTTAAAGGTTTAATCGCAAAGTTATACTTTATGATCAGTCTGTGTACAGGCTGATTTTTTTGTAGTAAAAAGGTATAATAAGATAGTTAGTGGAGAATTGATATGAATACATGTAAACACTTAGCAATTATCATGGATGGCAATGGTAGATGGGCCAAGGCACAAGGAAAACCTCGTACAGCAGGACATCTAGTCGGAAGTGATAATGTTCGTACCATCGCAATTGCGGCAGATGAGATGGGAATTGAATATCTTACACTCTATGCTTTCTCAACTGAGAACTGGAAACGAACAGCTGATGAAGTAAACTACATTATGAAATTACCAGCATTCTTCTTTAAGAAGTATATGCAGGAGTTCTTAGATAGGGGCTTCCGTATGCGTATTATTGGAGAATTGGATATGTTACCAAAGGCAACACAAAAGGTATTACGTGATGCGGAGGAAGAATCAAAAGATAATCATGGCTTATCGCTTAATATCTGTATGAATTATGGTTCTAGAAGAGAAATCTTACTTGCGGCTAGAAAGTATGCCCAAGATGTTGTGGATGGAAAGGCTGCACTGGATATCGAAGAGGAAGATTTTGATCAATATATGATGACCAAAGATTTCCCACCAGTTGATCTTTTAATTCGCACAAGTGGCGAACAGCGGATTTCGAACTATTTATTATGGCAGATTGCGTATGCGGAGTTAGAGTTTGTACCAGAGTCATGGCCAGAGTTTACACCAGATGTATTAAAGCGTTGTTTAGAGGAATATCAAAATCGTGATCGACGATTTGGAGGAGTTAAGAATGTCTAAAATGAAATTAAAAACAATCGTTGCGTTTGTGATTATTCTTGTTGTAGCACCACCGCTCTATTTTGGTGGAAATCTATTACAAGCGCTATTGGTTCTTGTTAGCGCGTTAGGTTCTCTTGAGATTGCATCGTTAACTGACCAAAAGAAACATTGGTTCTTATCTTTGATGACATTAGCTGCAGTGATGGCAATGTACTATATCAATCGTTCAATGTTTCCAGCAATTCTTGCGATTTGGGTGATTGTATTATTTGTAACAGAATTATTGCGCGAAAATGAAAGCAGCGATTTAACAGCGTATACATTACTAATGTCTATCTTATTAGGCTTGGGTTTACGTTGCATTTCTGTTATTTATCAAGATGGTGCCACAAAGGGATTTCTAACAATTATCTTTGTATTAATTGGCTGTTTCTTTTGTGATACAGGTGCCTATCTTTCTGGTTCTCTATTTGGAAAGCATAAGTTAATTCCGCATGTTTCACCAAATAAGACGGTTGAAGGTGCGATTGGTGGTTATCTCATCGGCGCGATTGGTGCCTTATTATGGGGATTATTAGTCACAACATATCTATCAAAAGAATTTGTCATTACAGCTAGTTTCATCATTCCTGCAGTTGCGCAGATTGGTGACTTAAGTTTCTCATCGATTAAACGTAGATTTGGTATTAAAGATTTCTCAAATATCTTGCCAGGACATGGTGGTATCTTTGATCGTATTGACTCATTGATTTTCTGTCTGATGGCTTTTAATGGTTTGATGATCTTATGGGGTATCTAACATGAAGCGTTTGATGTTATTGGGTGCCAGTGGTTCTATTGGTACCCAAACAATTGATGTCGTCTTACAACATCCTGATGAGTTTTCACTTGTCGGAATTAGTGTAGGACATCGCATTGATATTTTAAAAGAAATCCTAGCAAAGATTTCTGTACCACATGTATGTGTATGTGAAGAAAAAGATATGAAGGAGTTAGCTGCTCAATATCCAGATATTCATTTCTACTATGGAGATGATGGCTTGATTACACTTGTCAAGATGAAAGAATATGATCTTTTAGTAAATGCACTTGTTGGATTTGTTGGTTTTTTACCAACGCTAAATGCAATCCGAGCAGGTCATCATATCGCACTTGCCAATAAGGAAACACTTGTTGTTGGTGGAGAATTAATCGAAAAGGCAATTAAGGAGTATGGCGTATCATTATATCCGATTGATAGTGAACACTCTGCCATCTTCCAGGCCTTACAGGGAAATGAGCATAAAGAAGTAAAACGACTTCTGATTACTGCTTCAGGTGGTTCTTTCCGCAATAAGACAAGAGAAGAGTTAAAGGATGTTACGGTAGAACAAGCGCTTGCGCATCCTAACTGGGCAATGGGTGCTAAAATTACAATCGATAGTGCAGATATGATGAATAAGGGATTTGAAGTGATTGAAGCACATTATCTATTTGATATTGATTATGACCATATTGATGTGGTGATGCATCCGGAGTCGGTCATTCATTCTATGGTGGAATATGTAGACCACAGTGTGATGGCACAACTTGGTGCACCTGATATGCGTTTGCCAATTCAGTATGCATTAACTTGGCCTCATCGTTATCCGCTTGATTTAGAAAAGCCATTAGATTTAACAGATGTTGCGTGCTTACATTTTGCAAAGCCAGATTTAGAAAGGTTCCCATTACTAGCACTAGCGTATGAAGCTGGTAAAAAGGGAGGGAATCTTCCAGCTGTCATGAATGCCGCAAATGAAGTCGCAAATGCTGCATTTAGAAAGAGACAGATTCCGTTTTTAGCGATTGAAGACATTGTTATAAATGCAGTGCATACTGTAACCTATCAACCGGTCAATACAGTACAAGATTTAATTGATGCGGATCGTTGGGGAAGAGACTTCGCATATCAACAAATACAAGGAGTAAACCAATGACAGCAGTTTTATTTATCGTATTACTTTCCATTATTGTAACGATTCATGAATTCGGACATTTCTTAGTTGCCAAAGCATTTGGTGTCTATTGTTTTGAATTCTCAATCGGTATGGGACCAGCTATCTTTACACGGAAAGGAAAAGAGACACAGTTCTCTATCCGTGCACTACCTATCGGTGGTTATGTCGCAATGGCAGGTGAAACCGAAGGGGATGAAGCGTATCCGAATGTAAAGGTTCCTGAGGGAAGAAGAATTACAGATCAAAAACCATGGAAGAAGATTTGTATCATGCTTGCAGGTGTCGCAATGAACTTCCTACTTGCTTGGGTAATCTTCTCTATGTTCTTGTTACACACTGGTACATTTACAAAATCAAGTGAACCAGTGATTGCTACGGTGTTAGAAAATAGTCCAGCTGAACAAGCAGGTTTGCAGGCTGGAGACCGTATTATTAAAGTTGTTAAAGAAGATGGCTCATCCGTTGAACCAAAGACATTCCTAGAATTCCAAGCGTTCAACGGTGATAATAAGGGTACAGAAACTTTCACTATCTTGCGTGATGGCCAAACATTAACAGTTGAGGTTACACCAACCTACAACAAAGAGACAGATAGCTATATGTTTGGTATCAGCGCGAAAACAGGAGAGCAGGTAAAGATAAATATCTTGAACTGTTGGTATTACGGTTTGGTAGAGATGCAGGTCATTACATCGATGACGATTCAAGCATTACTAAATCTTGTACGAGGAAAGGGATTGAATCAATTGTCTGGTCCTGTTGGAATCTATCAGGCAACAGCGACCTACGCAAGTCTTGGCTTTGGTGCATATATGATGCTAGTAGCACAAATTAGTTTGAATGTCGGTATTTTTAATCTGTTGCCACTACCAGTATTAGATGGTGGACAGGTTGTTATTACAGTACTTGAATGGATTACAGGGCGGCAGTTTAATGAAAAATTAAAGACTGCTATCATGATTGTTTGTTGGGTACTACTAATCAGTGTTATGATATTTGCGACATGGAACGATATTTCCAAATTATTTATAAAGTAGAGGAGATTAGAATAAAATGAAAACAATTCTTGTTACTGGAGGTACTGGCTTTATTGGGTCGAATACTTGTGTGTCTTTGATTAATGCAGGTTATAACGTAATTGTGCTAGATAATCTGTATAACTCAAAGGAAGTTGTATTAGACCGTATTGAAAAACTAACAGGTAAAAAGCCAAAGTTCTATAAGACAGATATCTTAGACCGTAAGGGATTAGATCAGATTTTTGCGGAAAATAAGATTGATGCAGTCATTCACTTTGCTGGCTATAAGGCAGTAGGTGAGTCTGTAGAAATTCCATTAACATATTATGAAAATAATATTACTGGTTCTTTAAACCTATATATGGCAATGAAGGAAGCTGGTTGTAAGACACTTGTATTTTCATCTAGTGCGACAGTTTATGGTTCTCCAGAATCCTGTCCAATTAGAGAAGATTTCCCAGTATCTACAACAAACCCTTATGGTTCTACAAAGTTAATGAATGAGATGATCTTACAGGATTTGAGCAAGTCAGATCCTGAATGGTCTATCATGTTATTACGTTACTTCAACCCAATTGGAGCACATCCAAGTGGATTATTGGGAGAGGTTCCAAATGGTATCCCTAATAACTTAGTACCTTACATCGCTCGTGTTGCGATTGGTACAAGCGAAAAGGTTCGTGTATTTGGAAATGACTATGATACATTTGATGGAACAGGAGTTCGTGACTACATCCATGTATGTGATTTAGCAGATGGTCATATCGCAGCTGTTAAATATGCATTAGAGCATAAGGGTGTTGAAAAGGTAAACCTTGGTACAGGTAATGGATATAGTGTATTACAGGTTGTTCAAGCTTATAGCAAGGCATGTGGTAGAGAATTACCATATGAAATCTTGCCACGTAGAGCAGGAGATGTTGCGGAATGCTATGCTGATCCAACAAAGGCATTAGAATTATTAGGTTGGAAGGCACAGTATAATATTGATCAGATGTGCAGAGATTCATGGAATTTTACCCAAATGAATCCAAATGGAATCGAGTAGTACTATGATTGGACTAATCATTACTGGTAATGGTAAATTTCCA
>CALEMV010000369.1 GCA_937910655.1 uncultured Solobacterium sp. | reverse complement strand
AGTCTAGATATCTTCCTTTGTTCATCTTGTTCTTATGTATATATTTAATTCTTTAGTAGAATCTTTTTAATTACTTTTGTTTTCTATTTTGTTAAATAGTTTTTCTAAGAATAAGATGCGTTTATATATTGTTTTTCTCATAATCTACATCTCCTATCTATAATTAGTTTACGCTAACTAACTCAAACTTGCAAGTGTCTTGCTTGTGATAAAAATTAAACTACAGGTTCATTGTGGATGATGGTTGCGATAGGTAGAATAATAACTGTACCAAGATAGATGGTGTCAAAAGTGAAGATACTGTAATATCCTAGTGAAGATGGTTTGCTCAACCTGCTGGGGTATCTGGAATGAAGCTCGGGGCTAAGAGAAAGGATACTTTCTTACGGCTGGCCGCATCGAAGTAGTAATACTAGATGAAGGGTGCAATTCCTGAAAGTAACAGATGGCACACATCATTGTGCAATATAGTCCAGAATACATATCAGTGGAAGAATAGAGGGTTGCTTGAATAAAGCACCTGAATCTTAGTTAGGTATATATTGGCGTTATATACAAACCTAAGAATAGCCAATAATCCACTCTGTCGTGAAGTGAAGAAATTCATGTATAAGATATGGAAGAAGATTCTCTTAGTAGCCTAGAGACAGTTCTATAATGACAAGAAGATCGTCAGGAAAACTGCTGAAGAGTTGGGTGAAAAGTGTGGGTAATCAATCCCACCAGAGCTTCGTGATGAAAATCTAGGGAAGAGATGCAAGGAATTGCTAACCTTGCACAGCCTCTTTTCTCTCTGTAGGATAACAATATTTTTGCAATGATGATGTAGGGTGAATAAAAGCCCATTACAGTGTTTTCACTTTTAACATCACATTGGTATTTACATGCATGTCAAAGGATGGTATATTGATGTACCATCTTTATGGAATATATTGGAGGTGATGGAGTTATGAATTATCCTATCGTTAGTTTAAGTGCTACTGGTGATAACATTCGTCGTTTACGAAAAGAACGTAACGTGAAGACCAGTGAGCTAGCAGATTACCTTGGTTTTTCAGACGTACAGGCAGTTTACAAGTGGGAACGTGGAGAATGTTTACCAACATTAGAAAACTGTTTTGCGCTCAGTAAATATTTGCATGTACAAGTAGAAGACATCTTGGTCTGCATGGACGAGACGCCTTCTTTATTTTTATGCCTAGGTATATAATTGAGTAAAGAAAGTTAGTTGAAAATTGGACGAGGAGATTAGAATATGAAAATTGAATTTGAAAATGAGAATAAAGTGGCACTAGAAGATTTTAATAGTGACTATTTTAATTCAAGGGGTGCTGAACTCTATCGTGATGAGGAGTATGAAACTGCTATTGAATATTATCGTATAGCAGCAGCGATGGGTAATGTTCAATCACTAGCGAACCTTGGCTACTGTTATTACTATGGTAGAGGTTGTAAGAGGGATCTTAAACTTGCGTATGCGTATTTTAAGATGGCTGCACGTTTTAAGAATACAGATGCTTTATATAAGTTAAGTACGATGTATGAACATGGTAAGGGTGTTAAGAAAAATGATGAGATTGCGGAATACTATCTCATGACAGCCTTCCAATCTTTAAATGATTTACCAGAAGTTGCTAGATTAGAGTATCCAAGTGTATTGTTTGCGATGGGTAAGAGATTCTTGGCAATTGGTGAAGAGGAAGGTGACTATGAAGTTGCGTATACTCTTTTCAGAGGTGCGCAAGAAGGCTATGAATACCAAATTGATCAGGGCTGTCACTATTATGAAAAGATGCTAGCAGAGGTTGAAGAAATCTTACAAAGAGATTGTTTTGACCAGTATAGAGATGAAGATGAGGATGAAATATTTTTAAATTAGTATGAGATATTATTTATGTAGTAGTTTAGTTGATTATTCAAAGATGGAACTTCACAATGAATATCATTGGGTTGAAGATCTGTTAAAACATGTTCACTTTCCATGCCATGCATTACTTGTTGCGTCTTCACCTGATGAGATTGAAAAGACAAGAAACTATGCACAAGAGATTGTGGATGTCATGGATAAACAGGGTTTATGTTTATCTGGGTTTGATATCTTAGATCGAAATAGTGCAAAGTGTACAAAAGAACTTGTTAATAGGGCAGATATTATTATTGCAATGGGTGGTCATGTTCCAACACAGAATGCTTTCTTCCAAGAGATTGATTTGAAGAAACATCTTCAAGACTTTAATGGACTCTGGATCGGTAGTTCTGCTGGTAGTATGAATAGTGCAACGCTTGTCTACGCTCAACCCGAACTAGAAGGTGAAGTGATTGATCCAACATATCAGAGGTTTATACCTGGATTAGGGTTAACAGAGAAGATGATTCTTCCTCACTATTCTTCTTGGAAGAATGATGTAGTAGATGGGCTTCGACTTCTAGAAGATGTTACCTATCCGGATAGTCAAGGACATACATTCTATCTAATGGAAGATGGTAGTTATGTGCTTGGTGATACGGAAGAGAAGATAGAAGAAGTTGTTGGTGAATACTATGTTCTTCGTGATGGAGTAATTGTTCAGTAATGTATATAAAACGAAATGGTATCCGATGTGTTGGATACCATTTTTTTATGATTAGAATTTTGTGACGAAGTATGGATATAGAAATGACTTCTCTGTTTGTTCAGGTGGTTCTACTTCAATGATTGCCTTTTGATAACCATTGACAATCTTTGTGCCACTTTTGTGGGTGAGTTCTCTTTGGAATTGCCCGTATTCTTGGTGTACATGTCCATGTACCATGTATGCAGGTTTATACTTCTCAAGTAAATCGTTGAAACATGCATACCCTGTATGTGGTAGATCATCTAGGTCACCATAGCCTTCGGCAGGTGCATGCGTGACTAGGATATCGACTCCTTTGGAAATCCAAAGGCTTGGCTTGAGTTTGTTGATGCGTTTTTGCATTTCGGATTCGGTATACATGAATGGAGAGTCATTGTACTTCATACATCCTCCAAGTCCTGCAATACGTAATCCTTTGTATTCATATACACGACCGTCTATATCAACACATCCTTCTGGTGCATGGCGTAGATACGCGGTATCGTGATTGCCATGGACATAGAAGAGTGGTTTATTTGCGACTGTCACAAGGAATTCAAGGTATCTTGCTGGTAAATCTCCGCAGGAGATGATCAGATCGATATCTTTTAATTTATTTGGGGTGTAGTAATCATATAGATATGGATCTACTTGATCACTTATGACTAGTATCTTCATCTGTTGTTTTAATCTCCGTTAATTCATCTCGTGGGATATTGTTAGAAGAAAGTTCTCCTACAATATTATTGTTTAACCAGTTGATACGAATAATATCTAATGGTTGTAAGCTGCTATCTGCTTCTACAATCTGCTTGCCGGTACGGGTCTCGATTGGACCGGTAAATGGAATGATAGTACCTTCTTTGATTGCGGTAATAAAGTGATTCATACTACGTAAAATCGCAGCTGATGTGGAAGAAGGCAGATAGAGTTCTTCTGCACCTGAGGATAAACCTAACCAATAACTCTGTTCACTGATTTCCTTGTGTGTCAAAATATCCTGTACAAGTAAATCATAGAAGAGTGACCAGTTATAAATAGGTGCTGCTAGGCATTCTTCTTGCGATTCTGAGAATCGGTATAAACCTGGTTTATGTGTTGTAGAACGATTATCCATGATGATTGCATTTTGACATGGTTCTTTTAAGATATGTACTTTGGCATCTGGAGAAGTCCAGGATACGCCAAGTGCGAAGGCATTGAGTTCAATGACAGATACTTCATTATCATATGGTAAATAGCCAATAAGACGCTCGTCATGTATCATACCTGCTAAGATACCCATTAAGAAGAATAACTCATAACTACGTAATGCGTAGGTGTTGATAATATGTGATACAAGAGGGGTGCAGTGATTCATAAACTTATGATCAGGATAGTCTGTAGCTGCCTTTAATGTATCTTTGAGTAAGAGTGGACTTGTGGTAATAATCCACTCATGTTCCTTACATGCTTGATGGATGATTTGTTCTGTTGTTTTTGTGTCAGAACAACCTGTATAGGCAGTGGTATTGAGGACACCTTCATAACGGTTATTTAGATAGGTTCTGCCACTTTCCATTACGGCTGTTTGTAAATTATTCAAATCGCTAGATGGATATAAGAAAGCAATCGTGAGTGGGTCGCGTTCAGAATAATATTGTTTACGGAAGTTGAGTAGAGAAAGGATTGATTGTGATTTTTCCTTTGCTTTATATTCGAGACTCACATTACTTTCGCTACGATTGAATTCTTTTAAAATACGCTCAATACGATGGCGTAGAATCATTCTATTTTTATCTAACAAACTATCAAATGTAAAAATCGATAGATAGATTAAGAAGGCATCTGAGATATTAAAGGATGGTTGATTTGATGTGATATCCTTTGTGACAAGTTCAAAACGATAGAAAGCACCTTGGAAGGTACGAATGAGATCTTGTGGCCATTTAGTTTCTAGGTTTTGTCCTAACATATCTGCAAGAAGTTGATAACTTCCAGGAATTGTAAAATATGGCGTATATAAATTGGTGACTTTCTGGAATCTTAAAAATTCTTCATACACCTGTATCTCTTGTGAATCGTTATGGACAGGCATGATACGAGTAATCTCTGCCATGATAGAAGGTGCTTGTAAGTATTTGAGTACAGATACGCGTTTATTTCCTTCTTTGACAAAGAATGCATGCATGTATTCATAAACTTGAATTGGCTCACGGATTCCTTCTTCAATCTGTGCATCATACAATCTAGACCACTTTGTAGCAAACTCTGTATCTTCATCTAGTGTTGGCATCCAACTTTCAGTAAAGGATGCTGCACGTGAGGAAGTGATGGTGCCTACCACAAGGTCTAAAGGAATTTCTAAGACACCTATATATACTTTTGGTAGTTCGCTGAAAATACTGTTGTTTAAAACTGCTAAAGTTTCCTCGTCGGCTTTTCCTTTTTTACGAGCTAATGTGTATTCAGAAAGTGACATAAGTATCATCTCCTAGCGTTACTATTATACTTGAATATGGGGCTATGGTCTAATTGCGAAGTCTTGATATATAATCACAAAGAAGGGAAGTAAACTATGGTTGAATTTGTTAAATATACATCTATATTAGGACATATTACAATTGCAATAGAAGATGATACCCTCATCGGTTTATGGTTTGATGGTCAAAAATATGATAGAGCGAATATACAGGGGGAATTTTCTACTTCGATCTCTACGATGGCGAGAAAAACAATCGAATGGCTCGATAAATATTTTTCGGGTAAAAACCCAGATATGACTTTGAATATTTCTCCTAGAGGAACTGTATTTCAACAAGCTGTATGGGAATGTTTATTAGCGATTCCTTATGGTCAAACAAGAACCTATCGTGATATCAAAGAACTGATTTGCACGAAATTAGGAAAAGCTTCCATGTC
>CALEMV010000368.1 GCA_937910655.1 uncultured Solobacterium sp. | reverse complement strand
TTGATTACCTTTAATGCAATCATGCTGGCAACCATCGCACCCTTGTCATCACTTACACCACGTCCATATAGAATGCCATCTTTTTCTACCATTTCAAATGGATCCGTATTCCATCCATCTTTTACATTGGCAGGAACGACGTCTAAATGTCCAATAATACCAATCAGTTTTTCCCCTGAACCGATTTCCGCATAACCTATATAGTTATCTAAATTTACTGTATTAAAACCATCTGCTTTCATCATTTCTAATGCCGTTTCTAAAGCAACCTTAGGTCCTTTCCCAAACGGTGCATCTGGTTCTGGTGTTCCTTCTACACTATTAATTGATACAAGCTTTCCTAATCTTTTTAAAAGTTCTTCCTTATATCCATATACCATAGATTTTACATCCATGATTCCACCTCCGTAATTCTAATATGTACTATTTTATTACAGATTGATATTTAATCCAACTGGGCAATGATCAGAGCCCTCTGTCTGATCAAATATTAATGCATCTTGTACATTTGCTAGTAGACGTTGACTTACTAAGAAATAGTCAATCCGCCAACCAACGTTTCTTTCACGCGCTTTCATACGATAACTCCACCAAGAGAACTTCTGTGTATCTGGATATAGTTCTCTAAATGTATCACAGAAGCCTGAGCCTAGTAATTTTGTCATCGCTGCACGTTCTTCATCTGAGAAACCAGGATTCTTATGGTTAGTCGCTGGATTCTTCAAGTCAATTTCTTCGTGTGCTACGTTCAAGTCACCAGTATAGATAACTGGTTTTTTCTTATCCAATTCCATTAGATGCTTACGTAACATCTCTTCCCATTCAATACGATATGGTAGACGTAATAGGCCATCTTTGGAGTTTGGTACATATGCACATACAAAATAGAAATCTGGGTATTCAAGGGTAATCACTCTACCTTCCTTGGTTACATCTCCTTCAATTTCATAAGTGACACTGAGTGGTTCATGTTTTGTATAGATTAGTGTTCCAGAATATCCTTTTCTTTCTGCACTGTTCATATACATATGGTAACCTTCAAACTTCATCGCATCTTCAAGTTGATCCGGCTGCATCTTCGTTTCCTGTAATGCAAAGAAATCTGCGTCCTGTTCACGGAAGAAGTCCGCAAAACCCTTCTTCATCGCGGCTCTTAAGCCGTTTACATTCCAAGAGATAAATTTCATGCGCGTGTAATCTTTCCTGTTGCCTTCTTTAAGAAGCTCTTTTCTTTACCACTGAGAAGTGGTCCAATCTTTTCCCAAATCATCTTGTGATATGCATTGATCCAATCGATTTCTTCATCGCTGAGATACTGTGTATCAATCGCATCACGGTCGTATGGTACATATGTAATGTCTTCGAAGGATAAGAATTGTCCATAGAAATTCTTTTCTTCCTTTTGAACGATCATTTCATTTTCAATACGGATACCTAACTTATGTGGTAAATATACACCCGGTTCATCTGTAACAACCATACCCTCTTGGAGAACAACTGCCTTACCATTTGCTGGCATGCCCCAACGAATTCCATGTGGACCTTCATGTACCGCTAATACATGACCTACACCATGACCTGTACCACATTGATAATCAATGCAATCATTCCATAATGGATTTCTTGCAAGAATATCTAGGTTATTACCTGTTGTACCATACAAGAACTTTGCATGCAGTAAATCAAGATGTCCCTTTAATACCTTTGTATATAACTTCTTTTCTTCTGCAGTTAAACCACCTAACGCAATTGTTCTTGTGATATCTGTTGTACCATCCTTGTACGTTCCACCAGAGTCAACAAGTAAGAAACCTCTTGCCTTCACTGCCGCATGTTTTTCTTCTGTTGCAGTGTAGTGCATCATTGCGGCATTCTCTTGATATGCACAGATTGTTTCAAAAGATGGTTCGATGTAATCCTTCTGCTCTGCGCGTAATGCATATAAATGATCTTGTGCTGTCACTTCTGTCATTTTGCCTTTTGCAACATTACTCTTTACCCAAGAAATAAACTTCACCATCGCAACTGCATCCTTTACGTGTGCGTTACGAGTATTCTTGATTTCTGTCTTATTCTTGATTGCACGGAAGTAAGCAACTGGTGAAATTGCATCATAGATTTCATTACCTACTAATGCTTTATACAGATTGGA
>CALEMV010000367.1 GCA_937910655.1 uncultured Solobacterium sp. | reverse complement strand
GTTTGAATATGTTCGAAAGGAAGGTCCTGAAGACCTTTCTTTTTTCATTTTTACTGGCTAAGATTTTTTCTTAGTAAAATAATTTAAAATATATAATTTCCTTTATTAATTTGGTAAAATAAACGTAATTACTAATGACTGAAATGGATTATAAGTTATGCATATAGATCGAAAAATTCAATTGGGTGAATTATATAAGGAACTAAGAATTGCCAGAGGCTTAAAACAAAAGGATGTTGCTAGGAAAGGATTGAGCATAGCACAATTGTCTAAATTTGAAAATGGGCAAACGATGTTAAGTGCTGATAAATTATTAATAGCGATAGAATCAATCCACATGACTTTTGAAGAGTTTGGCCATAAATTAAATAATTATGAATTACCTAAAGATATTATTTTAGGTAAGAAAAGAGCGAAAAGAAAGAAAATGAGAGGACTAGCATTGTTATGTTGTTCTCCTCTTAATAACTTAGGTTTTAGTCAATTTTTAAAGCAGTATATTAAAGAGAATGAAGAGATAGGGAAACAATACAAGAACAATCGTTATGGAACTTGTATCACTTTAATGTTGCCAAGAGGCTTCCATAACTACGAAAGTACGAAGAAGGTGGCTATTTCTTTTGCTAATAAGGTTACGAATGGGAACAAGGGTATCAAGTGGTTTGCTTTTCATTACACAATGAAAAGTGCTTTTATGATTCGCTTCTGGTTCTGTGATCGTTTTATGTATGAAATGGAAAAAGAAGTATATCCGACTTATACGAAGACTCAGTATATAGACAGTGTTACAGGAAAGTTCTGTGGAAAGAATAATCCGAATGCTGTTGCTAAATTTAAGAAGGGCGATGTGAGAGAAGATGTGAAGCCTAGTTATCGATGGTTCTCTGTTAAGAAGACACGTCTATTCGATGGATCTGATAATTATATCCAGAGAGTTAGAAAGCGGCTTTTAGAGTACGCTGTTCAGTCTGTACGTGATTATAGAGTTAAAATTATAGAAGGACTCATGATTGAACGAAAGAAATCCAATTACCCGATGTCAAAGTGGATCAGACGTTGCGTCTCTGCTTTAAATAACACGATTTCTTATGTAGAACGTGAATTAAGTTATATGTGGCATTACGCAGTAGAAGCAAACCCACTCAGCGTTCGTGATATGGCTTATCAGATCGCTATGGGTGGTTTTACGAGTGAGCAGGAATATTATGAAGCTAAGAAGAGTGTGAGAAGCCCGTTCATGAAAGAAGTTGTTAAGTTATGGGAAAAGTACAGGAAGATCTTTTCTGATTATGCTTTCAACTATAATGGGGAAACAATTCCTCTTAGAAAGATCCGTTGTGATAAAGTAGAAAAGAATTGCGATATATTGAAGTCCATGTTTAATGCTGATTTAATGCTGTTGTTTTTTAAAGCTCCAGCTGAAGTGAAACAGAATATCAATTTGACGCTAGTTGCATAAAAAATAGCATAATATAAGTGATTACAAAGAAAGTGAGAAAAGAACATGTTTAATATTAGAAAGAATATATTAAAAGTTGTAGCTGCTTCTTGTTTAGTTATGATGCCAACAACGGTCCATGCAGAAGAAGGCACTTCTAAGACGGCTGATACGATCGAAGCAATTCCAGAAAAGGCAATTATGAACATCCAGATCGGGTATGAGTTTTCCGATGGTTCCTTTGATGTATGGGCATCTGGTACAGGCACCATGGTTTCAGAAAGTGATATGGTTACGACCGAAACTTTAACGGATGATACAACGTCTAGCCTTTTATACAAGAAGATCTTATCTGAAAAAGGAGATGCTTATGAAAAGCTAGGCATTTCATTAAAGAGTGAAAAGGAAACAGCTCAACACATTAAGATTAAGGTTTCTACCGCTACAGGTTCAAAGGTTGAAATCACAACCAAGAATTTTAAACAGGGCGTTGGTGTTATCGGACTTGCATCAAAACAATCTCAATACATGAGTTTCACTGATACCAATGCAGGACTAGAAACAAATGCTCCAGCAAAAGCATTATATGTAGAAAAGAACGCTGTCGTATCGCTCGATGGAACTGTAACAGCGAAGTCGCAAACCAGCGAGGAATACATCTTTGCGGGCAATACGGCAGTAGCAACAGGATCCCCAATTGTAAATGGTAAATACAGCATTATGGGAATCGTATCCTCCTCCGTAGATAACAACTCTTATTTTATTCCAAATGAACGTATCCAAAGTGTATTAAGTGAAAATGGAATCGAGTATAAAACTGAAGGTCAAGTTTCAACAGAGAAGGAAAAAGAAAATAAAGAAAAGCTTGATGAAAAACGTAAGAAGGAAGAATTAGCTTCTTTAGATACCGATGAACTTGAAAAGGCAATTAAATCTGCTGAGGATATTGATACTAGTGAATACACACCTCAATCCGTTGAGAAGTTAAATGATGCAATTAAGGCGGGTA
>CALEMV010000366.1 GCA_937910655.1 uncultured Solobacterium sp. | reverse complement strand
TTCATAATAAAAGTGAACCTCCTAAGTTGTTGTCCAACTTTTGGGGTTCACTTCATTTCACATGGTTTTTTGTTTGTGATTTTCATATAATTGCAAAAACACAGCGCAACAAATACAATTATCATGTATGATATTTGTAATGTAATAAGAGAGTAGGAGATTAGAATGGCAGATAAAATTATCGTCTTAGATTTTGGAAGTCAGTACAACCAGTTAATCGCACGACGTATTCGTGAATTTGGAGTTTATAGCGAACTTCATCCAGGAGATATGACACTTGCAGAAATCATTGCAATGCAAGATGTAAAAGGAATTATTTTCTCTGGTGGACCAAACAGTGTTTATGAAAAGGATGCACCTAAGTGCGATCCAGCTATCTTCACATCAGGCTTACCTATTTTAGGTATCTGTTATGGTATGCAGATGACACACTTCATGAATGGTGGAAATGTTACACCATCTGACAAGAAGGAATATGGTCGTACAGAGATTACAGTAGATACAACATCTCCATTATTTGCAGGTTTACCTGAAAAGCAAATTGTATGGATGAGTCATGGTGACCAAGTATCCACACTAGCAGAAGGATTCCATTCCGTAGCAAGCAGTGATACATGCCCTTTTGCTGCTAGTGCAAACGATGAAAAGAAAATCTACACATTACAGTTCCACCCAGAAGTACGTAACTCTGAGTATGGACTAGATATGTTAAGAAACTTCGTATTCAATATTGCCAAGGCTGAAAATAACTGGACAATGAAAGATTTTGTAAACCAACAGGTAGAAGAAATTAGAGCACAAGTTGGCGATGATAAGGTATTACTAGCATTATCTGGCGGAGTAGACTCATCTGTAGTAGCTGCTTTATTAGATAAGGCAATTGGCAAGAACCTATACTGCATGTTTATTGATCACGGTCTATTACGTAAGGGTGAAGCAGAAGGTGTTATGGAAACATTCACACGTAATATGTCACTCAACCTTATCAAGATCGACGCAAGAGAACGCTTCTTGAATAAGCTTGCTGGTGTATCAGATCCAGAACAGAAGCGTAAGATTATCGGTGGAGAATTCATCTACACATTCCGTGATGAAGTAGCCAAGCTCTTACAAGGTACAGATATTAAGTGGTTAGCACAAGGAACACTCTACACAGATATTATTGAATCAGGCACAAAGACAGCACAGACAATTAAGTCACACCACAACGTAGGTGGCCTACCTGAAGATATGAACTTCAAGCTCATTGAACCATTAAACAAGTTGTTCAAGGATGAAGTACGTGCATTAGGTACAGAGTTAGGACTACCAGAAGAAATGGTATGGCGTCAGCCATTCCCAGGACCAGGACTTGGTATCCGTGTACTTGGAGAAATCACAGAAGAGAAGTTAGAAATCGTTCGTGATTCCGACTTAATCCTACGTGAAGAAATCCGCAATGCAGGACTAGAAAGAGATATTTGGCAGTACTTCACATGCTTACCAAATATCCGCTCTGTAGGTGTTATGGGAGACCAACGTACATACGACTACACAGTCGTTATCCGTGCAGTTACATCTATCGATGGTATGACAGCAGACTGGGCAAGAATCCCATACGATGTACTCGATAAGATCTCCACACGTATCGTAAACGAAGTAAAACATGTTAACCGTGTAGCCATGGATATCACATCCAAGCCACCGGGAACAATTGAGTGGGAATAATAGAAGAAAATAAGTTA
>CALEMV010000365.1 GCA_937910655.1 uncultured Solobacterium sp. | reverse complement strand
ATATTTATTCTCACTTTGAAAAAGATATCAACTATGAGGCAATCAAAATTTGCGAACGTGTTATTAATAAGTCATTCTCATTTACATCGCCATATCGCATTAGTATGCCAAAGGTATATGCTGCAATGATTGCGGCAACCGATATTGAACCAGATGAATTTATTTCTCATGCCAAGGCATTCGAAGAACAATTCAACCGTAGTTTTACGGATACGAATGGTCTTGGTTTACTCTCGTTTAGTGCTGCTAGTATACCAAATCTAGATTATAAGAGTGTATATTATAAAGCACTTTCTATTTATAATCAGATGAAAGAATTACATCGTTTTTTGACGAGTGATACGGATGTAGTATATGCAGGACTTCTAGCATTATCACCAAATCTAAAGGATGATGTAGTAGATGAGCTAGTTATCATGGATGACTTATTAATTCATGAATATCGACTCGATAATGACTATGCAAGATTATTATCTTATATCCTAGCGTTGTGTGAAGGAACTGCAACTACAAAAGTAAGACGTGCAATGGAATTTATCCAGTCTTGTACAAATAGTTTTGATCGAGCATTAAATTATCATTACTTTGTGCTACATGCGATTTTAGCAAATCTAGGAGTTTCGCTTGATCATATACAGGAAGATTACAAGGAAGTTACTACTTTCTTAAAATATCAAAAGGGATATGGTATCTTCTCTGAAAATGCCAAAGAGCTACATGCATGTATTCTGTTGTTAGAGTACTACGCACCAAATTCAATTACGAATTACACTTGGATTATTGCAATTCTATTTAGAATTGCACAGAATCAAACGTTACACGTCTAAGAAAGAAGTGATGGATATGAAGATTGCACATTTATCAGACCTTCATTTAGGGAAAAGACTCAAGGAATATTCGCTAATTGAAGATCAAAAGTACATTTTACGACAAATCATTGACATTCTAAAACAAGAAAAAGTGACTACAGTATTACTGGCTGGTGATATCTATGATACTGGTAACCCTAGTTCAGAAGCAGTCGCTCTTTTAAGTATGTTTTTGTTGGAGTTAAAGAACTTAGATATCCATGTGATGATGATTGCTGGAAACCACGATAATGGTACAAGACTTTCGTATGGGGCTGAGATATTTGCGGACTCTAATATTCATATTACTGGAAAATATACAGGTAAGCTTGCATGCACTACCATCGAAGATGAATATGGACCAATTCATTTCTTCAGTCTTCCATATATACGTCCAATCTATGTTAATCAATATTTAGATGAGACTGAGGCTGTTGAAGGGTATACAGCAGCTGTTAAACATGCATTACAAACTGTCAAACTCAATCAAAAGGAACGTAATATAATCCTGTCGCATCAATTTATTACAGGTACTGTAACCGATGAACAAGGTTCAGAGGTAAGCGTTGGTGGTACAGATAATGTGGATGGAAATGTGTTTTGTGATTTTGATTATGTCGCGCTAGGACATATCCATCGTCCACAGACAATCTTGCGAGATACAATGCGATATTGTGGTACACCTCTGAAATATTCGATTGGTGAAGCAAATACAACAAAGTCAGTTACCATCATCGATATGAAAGAGAAGGGAAATACAACCGTTTACACGGTTGATTTAAAACCTCTACATGATGTGGTTGTCATCAAAGATACCTTTGCGAATATTCTGCAAAAAAAGAATGTAAAGAATGATGACTACGTATACTTCCAACTGCAAGATGAGCGCATGGTATTCGATGCGATGAATACACTGCGTGTGCGCTATCCAAATATTCTTGGGATTTCATATCCGAATTCAGCATATGAACAAAGTGAACAAGGTATTAGCTATACAAAACAAAAGAACCAAACACCACAAGAAATCTTTGGTGATTTCTTTGCGCAATATACAGGCCATGGACTCGATGATACACAAGAGAAGATATTAGATGAACTTGTGACAAAAATCTGGAAAGAGGGGGATGAAGAATGAGACCAATTAAGTTAGTGCTCTCTGCCTTTGGACCATATGCCTCCAAGATTGAGCTTGATCTTTCAAAGTTAGGTGAAAATGGGGTTTATCTGATTACTGGGGATACTGGTGCAGGTAAGACAACCATTTTTGATGCGATTACATTTGCTTTGTTTGGAAAGCCAAGTGGAGATATTCGCGATGTAAAGACCTTACGTAGTGAATACGCAAAAGAAGAGATAGAAACCTACGTAGAATTAGATTTTATCTATCATGATGAGAAATATCATATCTATCGACGACCTGAATATACATATACGCATGTACAGAAAAATGGTGAAGTTAAACAGCGTAGTAAAGCAACAGACGCATATCTCATCATGCCAAACGGGGACCGTATTGTAAAACCAACAGAAGTTACCAAACAAGTTGAACAATTACTCGGCATGAAGAGAGATCAATTCCGCCAGATTGCGATGATAGCACAAGGAAGTTTCCTTGAAATTTTAAATGCGGACACAAAAGAACGCGGGAAACTATTTGAAAAAGTATTTATGACAAGTAAGTACTCTGTTTTGATGGATCGTTTAAATCAAATGGCAAAGGAAAGTTACCTCGCACTGAATGACGCAAAACTACGTTTACAGCAGATTATCAGTGATGTGCGTGTGCCAGAGACTTTACAAGAACAATATACACAAATGCTCGAAACATTTGCGATGGATGATATTCAGCCGGTATATGATTTATTGGATGAAATTATCGCTAACTCTAAAGAGAGTATAGAAAAACTACAGAAACAAAAAGAAGAAGTTCAAAACCAACTTCAGAAATCACGCAAAGAAGAAACAGAGAAAACAAAACAATTTCAAGATCTTCTCTCGCTTGAAAAACTATTAAAAGAAAAGCCGGTAAAAGAAGAGAAGGCAAATC